>CAYNVA010000546.1:0-2058 GCA_964400575.1 uncultured Thermodesulfobacteriota bacterium
CGGGGAATTTTGCTCTCAGGATGAGCGCAAGAAGAATTATTGAAAACGCAGCGGGGAAAAAACCGCCGCCTTCCTGATGCCCGGCGCTTATCCAGCCGGTGATGCTCAGGGAGGCCCTGCTGTACAGGGCGTTGACGGCCATACCCAACAGTATCGCGACTGCAGCGATTACTGCCACGTATACCGCAGCAATACGCTTGCCCAAAATTTTTGCCACGAGCAGAATCGTAGCCGCATTCGTTGCAGGCCCCGCAAGCAGAAAAACAAGCGCCGCTCCCGGAGAAAGGCCTTTGAGCGCCAGGGCTGCAACGATGGGCGTTGATGCCGTGGCACAGACATACAGCGGTATGCCAACCAGCAGCATAACCAGCATGGGACGTATGCCGCCGCCGAGGTTCTGCTCAATAAAATCAGGGGGCACCAGCGCACTGATCATGCCAGCAATAAGGATGCCGAAAAGCAGCGAAGGGCCGATGTCGGCCAACATACCACCAAAAGCGAAAGCAATCCCTGAGCGCATGCGCTGAAGAAGTGAATGTTTATGGTTGCAGGAATGTTCATGATTGCAATCGTGAGCTCCATCGGCTTCCCCAGAGCAGCAGGAACAGGCCGGCTCGGGAGCTTCTTCCTTTTCTTTATGCTCGGGCACAAAGTTGACCAGGATACCCGCGATGGTGGCCGTAATGAATGCCGCAAGGGGCCGCATAACGGTCATGATGGGATCAAGCAGCGCCCAGGTAACGGCTATGGAGTCCACGCCCGACTCAGGCGTTGAAATGAGAAAGGCCGTGGTAGGGCCCTTGCCCGCGCCCTGTTTTCGCAATCCCATGGCAACGGGCATGACGCCGCATGAGCACAGGGGCATAGGCACGCCGATAAGCGATGCTTTTATGACTGAGACGGTATTGTTTTTTCCAAGGTGCTTCAGCACGAAATCATCGGACATAAAAGCCCGCAGCAGACCTGCCATAAAAATCCCGAACAGGCAATACCCGGCAGTTTCGTTGAGCATCTGCCAGCTTTCTTTTAGTATATTAATAAACAGTTCGATCATGCAACCCCAACCTTTTTTTTTCTAATCCTGAATCCTGATCCCCGAATTCAGGAATCTCTCTTCCGCATTCCCCATTCCGTATTCTGCCTTCTGACCCCTGCCTTCTGACTCACTCACCCCTGCTGCACATGTTCAAGCCCCTGGTCAAACAGGGTCTTCACGTGGTCATCATCAAGGCTGTAATACACGATCTTGCCGTCTTTGCGGTATTTCACGAGCCGAGCTGCGCGCAAAAGCCGCAGCTGGTGAGAAACCGCTGACTGGGTCAGATCAAGCACAGCGGCCAGGTCGCACACGCACAGCTCTTCAAGAGACAGGGCCTTCAGCATGCGCACCCGCGTCATATCCCCCAGTATTTTGAATATGCCTGCAAGCCCGGCACAGTCGGTCTTCGAGGCCATAGCCGCGCGCGTACGGGCTATCTTTTCCGGGTTAATGCACTTTACCTGACAGGTATCATTTGTTTTGTTTGCCATGGCTTCACTGAACATATGAGCATCTATTCATATGTTGTATACCATGCCGCCGGCAGGCAGTCAAGCAACCGGGGCGAGGCAGTTTTCGCTTATTCGCAATTTTTTTGTTCTGGAGAAATTTAAAGGCCTGCTGTATATACCCTGATGAATCAATCGTTTTAAACCCCATACAGAAGGCCTGCCCAAAATGGATGACTTCAGACAGGCAGAAAGCATGCATGATGCCGAGTCACGTAACAATGCCGGTTTGTCTCAAGACGAAAAAAACTGGGGCATGTTTTGCCATGTGGCGGTGTTTGCCGGGTGTATAGTTCCCCTTGGCAATATTATAGGTCCGCTGGTCATCTGGCTGATAAAAAAAGACCAGTACGGCTTTGTCGATTACAATGCCCGGCAGGCGCTGAATTTCCAGATCACGCTTTTAATAGCGATGCTGGTCAGTGCTCTGCTGGCGTTTGTGCTGATCGGCATTCTTATGCTGATAGGCATTGGCATCTTTGCCCTGGTGGTGACGATACGCGCAATAAT
>CAYNVA010000547.1:0-13959 GCA_964400575.1 uncultured Thermodesulfobacteriota bacterium
ATGATGCAGAATCAGGTTAGCGGTATTGCATTCTATCCCATTGCCTGCGCAGATCTCGACGCATTTTTTGTTGGTCGTCCCGATCAGGGCAAAAATGTATAATAAAATCCCGTCCTCCTCGAATTGAGAGTGGCAGCGGAATCCAACCTCGGTAAAGCGGGGTAACGCCTTATCCTGCCGGGCAGCCATGTCCCGGTACATATGATAGAGCACTAATTGAGACTGCTTACAGAGCAGCAATTGAGATTGTTCAGCGTGCTTTTCTTGAGAATATATCAGTTCCAAAACCGGCGACAGTAGCCATCTTTTACAATTATAGAGAAACTTTTTTATAGTTTTTTTCATTGAGAAGTACCCTCCTTGAGCTGTTCGATACAGCGGGGCGATGCTCACGGCTTCTTGTTTAACTGCTTTCTTTTTTAAAGGCACTCTTTGCGCATCGGCTCCCCTGACAATAGATCATCGCTGCAGATAGTCCAGAATCTGCCTGCCTTCTTGTGCCAGGTGCTCGATGCCGTAGTTTGCGGCTACGAGCTTTTTGCATTCCCGGACCAGATCCTGCGCAAGCTGTCTGTTCCGGACCACATCAACTATCGCGCTTGCAAAATCAGTCGCCGTGTCCGCGAGCAGTATATTTTTATGATCTGTGACGGGAATCCCCTCTGCGCCCAAAGTTGTGGATACAAGGGGTACCCCGCATGCCCCGGCCTCCAGAATTTTAAAGCGGGTCCCCGATTCGAATTTCAGCGGCACCAGTGCGACATCGGCATTGCAGAGATAGGGAAGCACCGTGTCCAGCCGCCCGGTAATGGTTACGCAGGCATCGTTAATGTATTCAAGCAGGCTTTCCGAGCCTTTCCCCACGATATAAAAATGAATCTCCGGAATGTGCTGCCTGACCAGCGGGAAAACTTCCTGAAACACCCATCGTGCAGCCGTGTCCATAGGGCTGTGATAATAGCCGAAGCTCCCCGCCAGATACATGCAGGGTTTCTTAAAACCGGGTGGGGGCGGGGGCGGATCCCTGTACATATCCGGATCAACAACATTTGAAAACACCTTGATGGTGCTGGTGTCCGGGGCAATGGAGCGGTAGTACTCGGCATCAATTTCTGATACCGCCGTCGTGACATCCATAAATTTGACCCAGCTTTTCTCCTCAGCTTCTTTTTCTTGCCCCTTGGCGTTAATATCTTTAACCCGCAGAGGGTCGTGCTCCAGCTCAAGCTCTCTCAAAATAAACCTTGACCAGACGCTGTCGGTATCGCAGACCATTTTCGTCTCCGGCAGGGCTTTTTTTAAAGCTTGCATCAGTTCAAAGGAAATATTGCCGTAGCCAAACCAGATAACATCAATTTTATTCCTGGCAGCATAGCGTTTAATAAACTGCACATCATCCATAAACTGCCTGTTGAGACGGCGCTTGGCAAGAGTATACATTTTATTGAAAGACCAGAAAGGAAGATTGATAAATTTGCGGGTTAATGAATTATTTATGCGTATTCTGAAATTTGCCAGCTTGAAAAAAACCGTCCTGCCGGCGTCAACCGATGGCGCGTACGTAAACCGATGGCAGATGCTTTTAAAATAGTTTTCAGCGCCTGCCCCTCCTAGCGCCTCAGCCGAAACCCTGGAGATAATATGAAGCTGGGAGATCCTGTTCAGCGCCTTGATCGAATTGGTTATCCGCAGGGCAGGGCCGCCGACCGCCGGATGTTCCAAAAGGGGGGTTGTAAATAATAATTTCATTAAAGCTCCCATGCCTGATTGCGGCAATTTTTTTGGATAGCCGCAAGCCATGTTGCGAGGCTCATTTTTCTTACTGGTTTTTCATCCAGTAACTCAAAATATCCTCAAGACTTTTTTCTAGAGAGATTTTGCTGTCCCAGCCGGTATGTTTTTTAATTTTTTTATTGCATCCGATAAGCGCCTTATTATCCGTCGGCCTGATCAGCGAAAGATCTGCCTCAATTTTAATTTTTAAATTTAATATGCCGGTCATAATATCGACAATTTCCGAGATCGCTCTGCCCCGGCCGTTGCAGACATTATATATTTCTCCGCTATGGCCTTTTTCAAAAAGCAGAAAATAGGCCCTCACCACATCGCGCACGTCGATAAAGTCGCGAACAATGGTAATATCGCCGGCTCTGAGCTGGCCCTGGTGTGCGGCTTTTTTTGCCAGCGCGGTCAGCTGCTTGGCAAAAGAGGACACTACGAAAATCTCCTTCTGGCCGGGGCCGATATGATTAAAGGATCTGGTCATAATAATATCTAAATCAAATCCATGAATATAGACTTTTGACAGCATTTCCTGAGAGACCCGTGCCACGGCATACGGATTTATCGGTTCGACCGGGCTGTTTTCCGTGAGCGGCAGGTTAGAAGCACGAACATTGCCGTATTCTTCCGATGATCCTACAGACAATATTCTGCAGGGGATGTTGTTTAATCGTATGGTCTCCAGCAGGTTCAGAAAAATATTGGTATTGTTTGCAAAGCTTGCCACCGGGTTCTTCCAGCTATAGGCAACACTGCTGTAGGAGGCCAGATGCAGAATGCAGTTGGGCTGAAACTGATACATGACATTTTCCAAATCGTCCTTATGCAGCATGTCTATTTTTTCATAATGACAATGTATGTTTTTATAGTGTGTTATAGAAAAATCCGGTGTCTGGGTATCAATGCCAAGAACGCTGGCCTGCTTTCCATGTTCTTCCAGAAAGTCCAGAAAATGTTTGCTGACAAAGCCGGAAAAGCCCGTAATTAAATATTTCATGCAAAATCACCTCGTGTAAATTTGAATCGGAATTCTTGACAGCTGCCGTGCGGTGCTTTTGCCGGCCTTTCCTGCATCAGCACATTACTTGGCCATACGGCAGCTCTATACATTATAGCTGCCTCAGCTCTCCTGTGGCCATCTGTCTTCCGACACTATCGGAAGCCCGGCCGTGACACTGTCGACAATATAATCCAAATGCCGGTTCCTGCCGGGCCGGATATCATCAAGGGATTGTACCTTAAGCCGTGGCGTCTCCCTCCATTTGAAATCCATAATGTCGATCTTTGTGTAGTAGTGGAAATGCTGGAAAAGAATAAATTTGTATGCCAGGTCTATCTGCTTTTCCCGGTCCGGCAGGTTTTGGCCTTTTAATGCAAGCTCGAGGGTTGTGAAATACTCATCCCGGGCTGCGGGGTCAAGGGTGAAGCCGAACCCTCGATACGGCGAGCGGGCCGTAGTAATAACGGGGATTGCTCGCGCCGCCATCTCAAGCCCGACGGTTGAAGTATGCAGAAGCCCCACGGTAGCCAGTGAAAACAGCTGATATACGGTAATGGCTGACTTGGGGGTGAGCATGGCCACATTGTCGGGAATAACCCCGCCCCGCTTTTGCAGGGCTGTAGTAACCCGCTCCTCGGTTTCGGGTATGGCGGGGTTTTGCTCTGCCGGATGCGGTTTGACAATCAGCTGGTATTGCGGATGGCCCGCAAACCAGGCGATTGTTGCGGCAATCCATTCGATCATATCGCTAAAGACAACCTGTTTATTGAGCGCTGCCAGATCCCAGATCACGTTTGCCGCCAAAAGAGCCGTCGGCTTTTTCAGCCTGATCTTTGACAGATCGGCTTCCTCATCATAATGAGGGGCAAGCGAGGCAGTATCAAGAAGCATGTCCCTGCCGGAAAGGCGCCCGGCCAGCCATTCATCAACCGTTGCCCGCTGCGCAGCCGTGAGGGGTATGGTGGAAAAAGAAGGCCAGGCCCTGCTATAGTTCAGGTTCATTGATGCGTCATTACATGCATAGCACCAGCCACCAGAGCGAGTACCGCTCCAGTGGGAATAGAAAGGAATTCCTCGCTGCTCGCATAACTTCTGCAGTATGGCCCAGACGCCATAGTAGCTGTCATTGGAAACGACGCGGTCCGGTTTGACCGTATCAAGAATCCGGTTATACACTGCATTGACCATCAGAAGATTTTGCAGGTGAGCCCGCCCCAGTCGCTCATGGCCCGCAATAAGGCGATAGTCGCCGACAACATAATTGTTGACCAGGATATCCCTGGCCCACTGGCCGAAAGAAAGACCCTTTTCAGTATATGTCAGCCATGCATTCTCCGGCAGCGAGGCAACCAGCGCTTTAATATGCTCTTGCTCGGCGCTGTCAAGGTAGGCTGAAAAAGCCAGCGGGCTAAGCCCTGCGTCCTGCCACAGCTGCAGCGAGCTCGTGCAGCAGCGGCGGCAGTTTTCCGGAAATTTGTCGCCCCCGCCCCAGACCCCGCCGTGGAAGTTGCATTCGGTCTGCTGTATCCGGTCGCAGTAAATCGGTATTATTTCAGCGCCCCTAATTCTCAGTGCCGCAGAAAAAATAATATCATGGGCATAACAGGGAGCATAGATGCTGAAGCTCGTATAGAGAATCTTCAGGCTGCTGCCGCTTTTTACCCGGGAAGCCAAGGCTGCCTCCCCGGCGATTTTTCTCAGGATCCTGCGGTTCTCCGCCTCGTGATCGAGGGGATTTTTTTTAAAAAAGGCCTTTATCTTTCCAGTCAGCATTGCACCCAAAACCTTTCAATAGGCAAAAAGCATATACGGACGCGGCGGCGTAAACCAGCCGTACATGCCACGGAATTCAATCCTGTAGCCGGCATTGGCTCTTAGGATGATGTCTCTGCAGAGACGTGCATTTTCATAGCCGTGATACACGGCGATTGCGAGTTTCGGCCGGTGCAGGGATAAGGTTAGAGCTGCCCCTTCAAGCGCAGCCATTTCGCTTCCCTCTATATCCATTTTGATGAAGCCGTTGTCTGTTAAACCGCATTCATCGGCCAGGGCATCTATGGTGGTAAGGGTTATCTTTTGGCCGGCGCCTTGCTGAGTGTCGGCTATATGCGCTTCGCAGGCATGGTGCGGGTCTGCAGTCAGATATGAACTGTCGGCGCCACTGCCCAGCCCGGCTGAAATCACGCGGCATGCTGCCTGTGCCCCGTAGGGCCGCAAGGTTTTTTCAAGGCTTTGTTTGAGCTGGGCAAGCGGCTCAACGGCAATGATGTTTGACGCGCCCTTTTCCAAAGCATAGAGAGAAAAAAACCCTTCACAGGCTCCGGCATCAATTACCCAGCTTGTTTTTGACAGGGTTATTTCTGGGTGTTCATAGGAGGAGGGATTGACCTGGCGCGGATAAAAAACTTCCGAAAAAAGCCAGCCGAGATCTGTGGAGGCAAAGCCTTCAGGCCAGTAAAACTGAAGCCCTTCCACGGCTAATTGCAGTAGGCCATCCTGGCTGCCTCTGTTTTCAAGCTGAGCAGAGTTCCAAAACCGCTCGCAAAGATGGAGCCTTCTGTCTTCGGAAGAAAATTGGTAAAGCGGGTCTCGCCGGCTTTGTAGAAACATCTTCCAGACCTTGAGGAAGACCCCGATGTCGGAAAATTGTGAGCGCATTAATTTTGATTTTTTTTCCGCTTCCATGGCCGCAGCTTACCCCCTGAAGCCATCATTACGGGAAGTGCCGTAATCCGAGACAACACTGCGGTAATCGCTTGTCTGGCCGATGTCGAGCCAGTATTCCATTATAGGAAAGCTGATAACCTTTCTTTGCTCTGCAAGGAGCCGCTCAATCAGGTCTGTCATATTATAGCTGGCCTGTTTGGGTATATAGTTCAGGACCGCCGTTTCAACGAAATAGATACCGGCGTTCACAAAAAAAGACTGTACGGGTTTTTCAACCACGCTGCGAATGGCGATATCGTCGCATTCAATAACGCCGAAGGGCACCTGAAACTCATACAGGCGGGTTCCAACGGTCAGATCGGCCCCATGCTCTCGGTGAAAATCAAACATAGCTCGGAAATTTACCTGCGTGAGGATATCTCCGTTCATAACCAGCAGCGTTTCTCCGGTGCAGTTCATGAGGCTGAGAGCTCCGCCGGTCCCCATTGGCTTTTCTTCATCCAGGTAATTGATGGTAACGCCGAACTTTTGCCCATCCCCAAAATAAGAAGTTATTTTGTCGCTGAGATAATGGGTTGTGACGGTAATATTATGGACGCCCGCATCCCTGAGTTGATTGATGATATGTTCAAGAATCGGTTTGCCGCCAACATTCAGCATGGGCTTAGGGATGTTGTCAGTTAATGGCCGCAGGCGGGTCCCGAACCCGCCGGCCATGATGACCGCAGATAGCGGAAGCTGCAGCTCGGTGGTGAGGTCGCTTCGCAGTATAAGGCCGATGAGCCTTCCGCCCTCATCGATCACCGGCAGCTGATTGACAATAAAGCCGCGACCGGTATCCATGAGATGCAGGGCCTCGGCCCTGGTCGCGCCGGCCCGGGCAACCAGAGGGTTTTTGTTGCATATCAGGGTAATTTCTCTCTCAAAGGAAATTCCTCTGAGCAGAGCCCTGCGGATATCACCGTCTGTCACAACACCGATGAGTTTGTCGCCGGCATCGCAGACATGCAGTATACCGTGCCCGGATTCATTCAGCAGCCTGACGCAGGCTGAAATAGTTTGATCGCAGGCAACCGTTGTCGCGGCAAGCCGTTTTTTATCTGTGTTCATAGTGTCCCCTGTTAAAGGCTCTTGCCGGCACACCCATAACGGTTGTATCATCCGGCACATCGTTAACCACCACCGCACCAGCGCCGACAATAACATTCTCGCCTATTTTTATACCCTGGCGGATAACCGCACCGCCGCCAATTAGGGTTTTACTGCCGATTTGCACTCCCCCCAGCACCATGGCGCCGGTAGCAACATGAACATGATCGCCGATCCGGCAGTCATGTTCAACCACAGCGCCCGTATTAATGATAACGTTTGCGCCGATAACTGTATCTGCATTGATAACCGCTGCGGCCATTACCGTGATCCCGTGGCCCAGAGCCGCCGACCCGGCAACAATGGCGCTTCTGTGGATGGCCGAAAGAGGCTTTAAGCCATTATGCAGGGCAAGCTCATAAAGCCTGCGGCGCGGCTCCAGGCTCTCCACCCCGCCGAGGCCGATAAAAAAGAATTCCACTCCCTGCTGCTTAAGCTCATGCACACATCCATCCTGCCCCAGCACAGGAATGCCGAGTACGCTTTTTCCCGTGAGGGATGGATTGCGGTCAAGCAGCCCGTGAAGTCTGTAGGCGCCTTCCTGCTGCAGGATATCGATTACCACTTTGGCATGGCCGCCGGCGCCAAAGCCGATGGCCATCGGGTGGGCTGTCAGTTCACATCCGACCATTCCAGCTCGTCTCCTTCGTTGATATCCTTCTTTAAAGTCCGTCCAACCACGAACTGCACCTCATCGGGATGAATGCCGTTGCCGGGCCGCTTAAAATCAATATCCTCACCGGTTATGATTTCCCCCTTCTTCAAAGCATGCTTGAGAACAGCCCGCCGGCGAAACTTGAGGCGCTTATCAAGCTCTGCCTGCGACACCGTGCGCACAGGTGAGCCGAGTGAATAAAACACTTTTTTTGATTCATCGACCAGAGCCTTCAGCTCCGTTGGATCTGCCGATATCCAGTGATCCCAGCCCTCCATCTCTTTGTCCAGGGTAAAGTGTTTTTCTATAATGCATGCACCCAGGGCTACAGCAGCCAAGGGTATTGCAGTACCCATGGTGTGATCGCTGAACCCCACCGGGACAGCAAAGGCTTTCTCTAACATTGGGATATTGTTGAGATGTATGTCTTTCGGATCAGGAGGATAAATAGAAATGCAGTGCAGAAGCGCCACGGGCCCTGACCCGGCGCTGCGAAGCGTCGCTATGGCCCGCTCCACTTCACCCAGCGTTGCCATGCCCGTGGAGAGAATAACCGGCCGCCCCTTGCCGCCGATATGGCCAAGCAGGCTCAGATAGTTGATATCCATCGAAGCCACTTTAAGAAAAGGCACATCTAAAGAAACCAGCAGGTCGACCTCTTCCGGCGAAAAGGGCGTGGAGGCAAACTCAATCCCGATCTCCCGGCAATAAGCGCAAACGACCCGGTGCTGCTCGGGCGTAAACTGATAGCGCTCCACCATCTGCTCCAGCGAGCCGAAGTGGCGGTGCATGTCGGCATAGGCTGTATTGCGGGCATATTCGGCGCGGCTTATCAGAGACGATTTTGACCATGACTGAAACTTCACTGCATCGGCGCCGCACTCCCTGGCCGCGGTGATCATGCGCTTGCACAGCTCCAGATCGCCATTAAAATTGGAACCGATTTCGGCAATAATGTAGGGGGGGAAGCCCGGGCCAACCTGGCGCCCGCGCACATTCAGCAGCTCCATATGTCCTCCAAATCAGGGTGTGCAACTGTCAGCCACCACAGGCGATGAGCGGGCAGCTGGTTGAGTGCATGCATGTATGCTTCAAGTTTCATTCGGGACGAAACAATGTTTGCCTTGAATACATTTACGCGCGCGGCAGCATCTTCCAGCAGTCTGCGCCGGGCGCCGGATGCCGCAATTTTTGCACCCAGCAGCACCCGGTAATGGCCGCTGACGATATCGGTAGCCTTTATAATCTGCTCGGAAGTAAACGGTGGCACGACCCGGGCAATGTTTGTCCCATACTGGCGATAGCGCATTCGTTTCGTGCGGTCGAAAGAAATGCAAAAACCCCGGCACCATCCGCATGTGGCAAGAAACCAGTCCATGGCAATGCATTCCAGTGGAGCCGGAAGGCAGGCTTGCAGGGCAGGGGCTCGCCAGGCCGTATTTGAGAGCCCAAGAAAGTTATAGCGGGGCAGAACCTCCTCCGGGCTTTCATCTTCGACAAGCCCGAAATATATCCCCAGGTCATCGCCTTCACCATTAATAAGGCTCAGGCCGCATCCGTGGATATCTGAGGTCTGCAACGCAAACAGCGCAGAGGAAACGCGAGTTGGTTCAAGCACATCATCGCTGTCGGCAAAAATAACGGCATCATAGGCTGATGACATCAGCGCCATAGCGCGGTTGCGCAAGCCGATGGGCGTCTCGGTCATGTCTGCTTCAATAAATGTCACCGAAAAGTTTGCCGTTACTGCGCCCGGCAGAAGATCACGCGAAACAGTGTCGAGCCCGATATACACATCAAAATCGTGCGTATCCTGAGACAACACGGAGGCGGCCCAGTCGGGCACATACTTCTCCGCGCCGGGATAGATGGTTGTGTAGAGGACATTCTTTTTCATTTATTACTGCCCGTTCATCCTGAATAGAATTTCCGCCATTTCCCAATCTTCTTCCGTATCGATATCGACTGCACGCTTCCAGGGCATGCACCATCCTGCATAATGTGGAGCATAGAAGGTGCCGTGAGCGAGCAGCGTGCCAGCCCTGGCCCACCAGATTGCGCCGGTGGGGCAGACAAGGCGGGGAAGATCCTGACTTCTCTGGCCCATCCGCTCCTTGAAAACAGGGCTTAATATATGGCGGTCACCGGTAGTCATTGCCCACCAAGGGTTCTGCCAGCCGTATTCTGTAACTGAAATCTGCGCATCAGCGCCGTCGCGAATAAACTGCTCATAGCTTTGCTGTATATCCCCGGCAGTGCGCAAGGGGCAGTTCACCATAAGCTGGGCCACATTCTGATAAAGGGTTCCTGCCGGGTCAGCTCTTTTCAGAGCATCAATGGTTGCGGCAGAGACCGGTGAAAAGTCATCGGCAAGATCATCTCCGCGCATGAAGGGAACGGATGCGCCAAAGGCCAGGGCGATATCAGCAATTTCCCGGGAATCAGTTGAAACAATAACCGCATCAAACAGAGCGCTCTGCAGCGCGGCCTCTATGGCATAAGCAATCAGCGGCTTGCCGTTTAGCGGCTTAATGTTTTTCCCCGGCACGCGTTTTGACCCGCCCCGGCAGGGGATGATGGCAATATTGTGCTGCTTAGTCATTGCATAAGCCCTGCGCTGCTGGGAATATTGATCAGCCGCTTCTCAATGCTCTCGGCTACCGGCAGGTCCATGCGCGGGCAGTCGGCAAACATCGGCAGCCGATGCATCAGCGTCCAGACCGGCCGGGTCATGATACCGCTGTCATTGGTGAGCGCAAGAAAGTTGTCGCGTTCCGCAGCCAGCTCTTTGTCGATAAGAAATGCATTAAGCCAGTAATTGCTCCTGGCATACTCCGGCTCTAAGACAAATCTGATTCCCGCAATACCATCAAGTGCCTCGGCATAGCGTTCAGCCAGGCGGCGCTTTGCAGCCAAAAAATCAGGAAGCTGCTCCAGCTGTGCACAGCCGAGTGCCGCATTGATATTAGGCATGCGGTAGTTATATCCGACCATGTCGTGTTTGAATTCCCAGCGGTGTGGAATTTTGGCAGTAGTCGTCAAGTGCTTGGCCCGTGCCCCCAGTTCTTCGTCATTAGTCAAAATGGCGCCGCCACCACCAGTAGTTATAATTTTATTGCCGTTGAAACTCAGGGCCGCCAGGCAGCCCCAGTTGCCGGTGTGTCGTCCTTTATAAAGCGATCCGACAGATTCCGCAGCATCTTCTATGAGCACCAGACCAAAGCGCTGGCACACGGTAGCAAGCGGGTCCAGATCAACCGGGTGCCCGAAGGTGTGCATCGGGACTACCGCCTTGATGCGGCGACCGGTTGCGCGGTTATAGCAGCCATCATCGCGGAGATTTGCTGTTTCGGCGAGATAATCGGCAAGCCGTCTCGGGTCCAGCCCGAGCGATCGTTCTTCCGAGTCGACAAAATGGGGGATAGCGCCGCAATAAACAACGGCATTGGCAGTGGCGATAAACGTAAGGGAAGGGATCAGAACCTCATCACCCGCCTTTACCCCTGCCAGCATGAGACAGATATGCAGCGCAGCTGTGCCATTCATCACCGCAACAGCACGTTTTACCCCGGTGTAGGCGGCAAGTTCTGCCTCAAACCGGTCAACGTATGTGCCAACTGACGAAACCCAGCCGGTGTCAAAACACTCTTTCACATTGGCCCATTCATTGCCGGCAAACCGGGGCTCATGCAGCGCTATAAAGCCCTGGCCATCCGGCAAAACCTGCCGCAATGCTGCTACTATGTGATCCAGCTTCGCTCTCATATCAGATAGTATAATCCGTTTTATAGTTCTGCAGATTTTGGCTGTCAGAAAACCAGCCTATGGTCTGGGCAAGTCCGCGGCGCAGCCCATCCCTGCCGGCATATTCGGGCTGCCAGCCTGCCAGATTCCGCGCTTTTGTGTTGTCTGCCCAGAGTCGCTCCACTTCGCTTGTATCGGGCCGCAGCCGCAAATTATCGGTTGTGATGGTCACCGCAGCCCCCATTAACTCGGCAATCAACTGGACTGTTTCGCCAATAGAGATCTCATAATTGCTGCCAATATTGATAACCTCACCCACGGTGGGGTCTGCGCCGGCGACGGCGATAAATCCGGCCACCGTGTCGGAGATATAGTTGAAGTCGCGCGTGGGATGCAGAGCCCCGAGTTTCAGGGTTCTCATGCCGCTGGCGATCTGGGTAATAATGGTTGGTATGACGGCCCTGGCTGATTGTCGGGGTCCGTAGGTGTTGAAGGGCCGGATAATGGCAACCGGGGTGCCGAACGATGCATAAAACGACATCGCGATCTGGTCTGCTCCGATTTTTGAGGCAGAATAGGGCGATTGGCCCTGCAGAGGATGCTCCTCGGTGATGGGCACAAACCGCGCAGTGCCATATACCTCGCTGGTAGAGGTATGCACAACTTTTGAAACGCCGAGTTCCCGGGCCGCCTGAACAACATTAAGCGTGCCTTTTACATTTGTATCAATATAAGTATCCGGTGAATGATAGGAATACGGGATTGCTATCAGCGCTGCCAGGTGCAGGACGATATCGCATCCCCGCATCGCCTGCCTGACGCCATGGGGGTCGCGGATGTCGCCGGCAAAGACGTCATCAAGAGATTTTTTTATTGTGGGCTCCGAGCGGTCAAGCCAGCCCCAGGAGTTAAAAGAATTATATTGGACAAATGCCCTGACCTTATTTCCCTGCCGAATGAGCTCTTCGGTAAGATGCGACCCGATAAAGCCATCGGCTCCGGTTACGAGTATTTTTTTAAACTTCATGTGCGGCCTTAATCTAAAAAAATATTGTTAGAAAAATTATTTTAAATTTTCTTAATAAATAATGCTGAATATTTAAGCCATGATGGCTGTAATAGCGGGTATATTATTTCAATGCATGCCAAGTTCTTATATTTATTAATATACGACCATGGAATTCGAAAATAATCACTTGCCACCAGAACTTTATAATTATCTACATCTGTATTGCCATCAAGCCACTCCTCATTAAGAAGAAAATATTGAGCATTAATATGAAAGATGTTTTCAAAAGCCACATCGATTTCATTATGAAGCTGTTCCAGGACGGCATTAGAAAAAACTAAATCAAATTGGCGTCGTTCAGCAAACCCCATTTCTTCTTTGTTTAAAATTGAAGCTTGCACTACCTCAAGATTATTTATTTCACATTTAATTTCATCAAAAAGAAGCTCTTTAGGCGGATCAGCAATGAATTGTCTGGTTATATTAATGCCAGAAGAAGTGGGCTCAACTCCAACAAATTTAACGTTTTTATGTTTTGATGCCAAATATAACAGATTCAAGCCCGCCCCTGAACCGATTTCCAGGACGTTTTTTACTTCATATTTATCAATAATGTCGGACAAAATTGTCAAAATGGTTTTCTTTTTATAATCAAAGGGTGAAATATTTAAAACCTGAGCATCGTTATGAGTAAAAGAAAGATCAGTTCTAAAAATATCCCTTGAATTCCAAAACCCGCTCCAATATTCATCATATTCACTATATGATCCAAGTTGTTTTCGATGTTTTTTATTAATCATACGAGCACATAAAATCAGAATAATTTTTATTCTGGTGAATATTTGATGAATATTAAACCTTATTTCTTTTAATATATATTTATTCACAAACTCTCCCGTTTCATCCAAACAGCACTGGTCGTTTAATCATAACGTGATGAGCAATTGGCCCACCACTGAGACCAAATCGCTGATATGCTTTTCTCCAAGCTCCGTCGATAAGTATTTCAATAGGGAACGGAGCAGGAGTATGATATGTTTTAATCTGGCTCCCGGCTCCAAAATGAATATTGTAAATCCCCGGCCGTAAAACATTTGCGGGAAACAGCCATTCGCCCTCCCAAATGCCGGCTTGCCTTTTTTCAAGCAAATCCGGATACTCTTCCCAATCTCCGATACCCCAGACGGATTCATTATCTGCCGAGAGGATATTGGCAACAATATTTACCCCCGCCAGCTCTTTTTTCACTTCATACCGCACCTTAATACGAATGTCCTCATCGCTTCGCAGTTGCGCTTTCGGCTCGGCATCATTGCCGGATATTGTTGCGGAAAGAAACCTTACATCATCCTCACATTGAGAAAAAGAAACCTTCCCGGAAAAGACCAGTTCGCCGGCGGATTGATACTGCTCTATAACCGGGTCGGTTGCTCCCATGGCAGATAATTTTCCATCCTTCAGATAGATGCATTTTGCACACAGGCGCCTGATGGCCGGCATGCTGTGACTCACAAACAGCACTGTTCTGCCCTGCTTTTTTGTGACATCATCCATTTTTCCCAAGCACTTCTTCTGGAATTGCGCGTCTCCGACCGCCAGCACCTCATCAATAATCATTATATCTGGCTCAAGATGCGCGGCTACGGCAAATGCCAGCCGCACGTACATGCCGCTTGAGTATCGTTTCACCGGAGTATCGATGAATTTTTCCACGCCGGAGAAATCGACTATTTCATCAAACTTGCGTCGAATTTCGCTGCGGCTCATGCCCATGATGGCACCGTTCAGGAAAATGTTTTCACGCCCTGTCAACTCAGGATGAAAGCCGGTGCCCACTTCCAGCAAGCTGGCAATCCGCCCCTTTACTTTAACCTCACCGGATGTCGGCGCGGTGACGCGCGACAGTATTTTCAAAAGTGTGCTTTTGCCGGCCCCGTTGCGGCCGATGATGCC
>CAYNVA010000548.1:0-2747 GCA_964400575.1 uncultured Thermodesulfobacteriota bacterium
CTGCGAAAGGCAACCATTTGAATTTTAATACAACATAAAAGGACTTTTTGTGCCAGACGCTTCCCATCATCCCATTCATCTCTGCCAGCCTGATGAGGGAAAATCCTGCGGCGCCTGCTGCGGACTCTATAACTGGAAAAACCATTCGCGGGCAGCTATCGAGGCAATACTGGAGCTGCAGACCGAGCTCTTCTCGCCATTCCAAAAATCGGAAAATGATTTTGACCGCTACCGCGAGCTGCGCGCCTCTGCCATCGACAATGAAAAACTTTTTGAGACAATTTACAACTGCGAGTTCATCGGCTTCATCGACCCGGAGCACCGTCGCGTGGGGTGCATGCTGCATCCCATGGTAACGGGCGGACGGGATTTGCGCGACCACTGCTTCTACGGCGCTGAAATATGTTCTGGCCACTTCTGCCCGGGGTATTCCTGCTTCAATACCGCCCAGCAGCGATCAGTTGTGCAGGCAACCGGTGACTGGTACCTGTACGGCCTCACAATCACCGACATCGATCTTGTGAAGGAGTTTTTCAAGCATGTAGAGAACACAATCGGAGAAAGCATTAAAGAAAAAAGGCTCAACCAGCCTGCCATCACCTCCGTGCTTTCAGATTTTTTCAAGCTCAAAGAGCACTGGCCGTTCAAGGCGCGGGAAAACCGCCTGGGGAAATACTATTTTTCAGCAGCCGAATACCATGTGGCGCGCATAGAATATGAAAAGCGCTGGGGCCTGCCGCCTTCACGCTTTGATAAAATACTTGTCAGCCTTGAGTCAGAGCTTGCCACGCAGGATGATGTGCGCAGCGCCGAGGGGATTATTCAGGGATATATCGATAGATTCATTGCAGCCTACACTGTCATCTGACGCGCCCCGAATCCCATTCTCTATTGACAGACTCATGCGCCCATAGTATCCGTAGCGGAAACAGCATTCCATAAACAATCGTTTCTGGTGCAGGGGGATATAAGCCTATGAGTCCGACCATCAAACGACGCTCGCAGAAAGCCTGGGCATCGCCGGGAAAGCTCGTGCATGTGGGCGAGCAGAAAAAAGCGGCTGTGGAAATTACGGCCTTTCACTATACCGAGACCGCATGTGAAGAATCAGCCCTGAAAACCGCCGAAGAGTGCCGTGCACTGCAGCAGCAGCCCGGAACGACCTGGATCAATATTGAAGGGCTGCACGACACTGCGTTCATGGAGCACATCGGGGCGCTGTTCAGCCTACACCCCCTGATTCTGGAAGATATTCTGAACACCGACCAGCGCCCCAAGCTCGACGATATGGGCGACTATATCTCCCTTGTCATGAAGATGCTTGATTACGATGAAGCCAAAGGCGGCATCGTGACCGAGCAGGTCAGCCTGATCCTTGGGGACAATTTCCTCATCTCCTTCCAGGAGGGGCAGCAGGGAGATCTGTTTGATCCCGTGCGGGAGCGCATCCGCAGCGGCAAGGGGAAAATCAGGAAAATGGGCCCCGACTACCTGGCCTATGCCCTCATCGACGGCATGGTTGATAATTACTTTGCTATAACCGAAAAAATCAGCGAAAAAATCGAAGGGATCGAGGAAGCGCTGCTGTCTGATCCTAGCAATGAAATCATTCATGGCATTCATCATCTCAAGCTTGCCATACTGCACCTGAAAAAATACATCTGGCCCCTGCGGGAAATCATAAACGGGCTGGCCAAGGGCGAGTCGCCCCTCATCAGGGAGTCAACTATCATATACCTGCGCGATGTCTATGACCACATCATCCATGCCATTGATACGATAGAAACCACACGGGATATGATAGCGGGCATGCTCGACATCTATCTCTCGTCGGTGAGCAACCGCATGAACCAGGTCATGAAGGTCTTAACCATCATTGCAACCATATTTATTCCCCTGACCTTTATCGCGGGCGTCTATGGCATGAACTTCAAGTATATGCCCGAGCTTGAGTGGCTGTGGGGATACCCGATGGTGATGGGTTTCATGGCATCGGCGGCCGTCGTGATGCTGCTTTTGTTCAAAAGGAAAAGCTGGATGTAGCGGCGGGTTGTTCCAATGCCCTGTTGCGTCCGACACCATCCCGCAGGGTTCGCACTGCGCACCATTTGAAACTTTTTATACTCATCGGTGCGCGGTGCGCACCCTGCCGACTGCTAGAGCATTTTTCAATAGTGTAGCCGCTTTGTCATTTCGACCGAAGGGAGAAATCTTTAAAGATCTCTCCCTTCGGTCGAGATGACAAAAAAAATAGTCTGCAGTAAAAAGTAAAACACTCTGGTCTCTAACGGCGCAGCAGCGCCCCGGGGGTGAAATCGCTGTCGGGCAGGCCGGCATTTACCTGCACATCGGTAATCACGATGGTGGTGACATCTCCGCTCTGCGCATTTTCGACAACCGCCCGCTGCCAGAACCAGACGCCCCCTGTTTCCTGCCAGTCAATATGCGCGGTCTTCCACAGTGCCCCGCTTTTGTCAAAATACTCTATTTTCACCGGCAGCAGGCTCTGCTGGTCGATAAAACTTATCTTCTTTGAGTATTGTGCTGCTGCCGCAGCTTCAGGCGTGCTGTGCACCGTGAAACACTGCGCGCTGCCGCAGGGGGCGGTGCCTGCATACTGATGGCGCTCCTGCCCGACCGGCGTCCCGGCAAACTCCGGCAGCGGGAAATCCCGTTCCGCCGGTGGCCGGAAGGTGTCGATATCCGTTGGCCGGCCCGCATCGCCCCGTGACAATATGCACCAGTAT
>CAYNVA010000549.1:0-3806 GCA_964400575.1 uncultured Thermodesulfobacteriota bacterium
AATACCCTAAACCATAAATTTGTTGGGTTCGCCCTGGCGACAGTAGAGACAGGTTTGAAACCCGTCTCTACAAAAATATTGCAAATTGGTTGGGTAGAGGTACGAAACCCAACGGGTTCTTTCGGGCTTAACCCAACCTACAAAAAAAACTTTTCGTTCAGGCACTACTTAGCTGTTAATCCCGTGCGATATGCAGCATGCGTTCGATAAATGACGGCTTTTTGCCGATGGACTGCAGGTCGCGGTTAATTTCAAGATCATGCTGAATGTGGGAGACCACATTTGACATGGCGTAGTCCATGCCGGCTTTCACGGCGTTTTTGATGGCATGAGAATGTGATCGTCCGTGAGCAAGTATGACCGGCGCATTCACGCCCAGCAGCGGGGCACCGCCGTATTCCGCATAATCAAAGCGCTGCCTGAGCCGTAAGAATGCTTTTTTTGACAGCAGTGCACCGATCATTGAAAGGATATCCTTTTTTGCCTCCTGTTTCAGCGCGGCTGCAACGCTCTCGGCAACGCCTTCAGCAACTTTGAGCAGTATATTGCCCGTAAACCCGTCGCAGACAACGACGTCTGAAGCACCACGGAAGACATCGCGCCCTTCAACATAACCGATATAATTCAGCGAGCTGTTCTTGAGCAACCTGTGTGCCTCACGAATGATATCAGTCCCCTTGGAATCCTCCGATCCATTGCTTAAAAGACCGACACGCGGTTTTTTACAGTTAAGGTACTGGCTGCTGTACACTGATGCCATGATCCCAAATTGCACCAGGTGAAAGGGCTTCACGACGCTGTTGGCGCCGGTGTCGGCGACCACCACCTGTCCTGCAAGCGTCGGCAGTACGGCTGCAATTGCCGGCCGGTCAATGCCGCTGATCCGTTTGAGAACAAAAATGCTGCCTGATGCAACTGCGCCTGAATTGCCCGCACTGACAAATGCATCGCCTTTATTTTCGCGTATGAGCTCAAGGCCGACACGGATAGAGGAATCCTTTTTTTTTCGCACAATATCAAGAGGATTATCTCCCATGTCAATTACCTGAGTTGCGTGGTGCAGCAAAATGGGAAAACCGGATGCAGCGTTCAATCTGCGCAGGTGCGGTATTATGGCTTCTCTGTTGCCAACAAGGGTGACTTCGACGGGATACTCCCTGCAGGCAAGCACTGCGCCCTCAACTGCGGCATGCGGCGCAAAATCACCGCCCATGGCATCAAGCACTATGCGGACCTTTTTATTCTCCATGACGCTTCCCAGTAAGCAAACAGTGGCATGTTGAAGGCCGTTTGCAGGCACCTTCCACATTCGTATCTATATTTTTTATCTGCGCCTGTCAAATGCTTTAGCGGTCATCGATTACAGGTGCAGCACATCTGTCAGGGTAAGGTGCAGGCACACGTTCTATTTGTTTTTGAGCCGCGGATTAAGCACATCCTGCAGCCCTTCTCCAAGAAGATTGTAGCCAAGCACGGTTATCAGTATAGCACAGCCGGGAAAAACGGAAAGCCACCAGGCGGTCTCCATATTATCTTTGCCTGATGTGAGAATATTGCCCCAGCTGGGCAGCGGGGGCTGTACGCCAAGCCCGAGAAAGCTCAGAGAGCTTTCAATGAGCACGGCTGCTGCAATGCCGAGTATGGCCGACACAAATACAGGCGCCATGGCATTGGGCAGTATTTGGCTGAAAATGATTCTCAGGTCGCCGGCCCCTGAGGCCCGGGCCGCCAGTACGAATTCGCGCTCTTTAAGGGACAGGAATTCCGCCCGCACCAGGCGCGACACCCCCATCCATGAGGTGAGTCCGATAATAGCCATGATATTCCAGATGCTCTGGCCGATAAAAGCAATGACCGCAAGTATGAGAAAAAAACTGGGTATGCAGAGCATGATATCCACAAGGCGCATGAGGCAGCTGTCGAGCCATCGCCCGTAATAGCCCGAGATTGCCCCCAGTATGACGCCGATGAGTGTTGCAATGCCGATTGCTACAAATCCGACGGCAAGGGATATGCGTGAGCCATACATCATGCGGCTCAGCACATCCCGGCCAAGCTCGTCGGTTCCAAAGATATGGCCGGGACCGGGCGGCGCAAGTATCGCCCGGACATTGACTTCCTTATAGTCATGCGGGGCCAGCACGGGTGCAAAAACCGCACAGGTAAAGAGAAGCAGCACGATGATGAACCCGGAAAGGGCCAGCGGGTTTTTCAGCAATGCCTTCATTGTTCCTGGTAATGCAGTCATTTCTTTCCTGTCTTGCAAGCCTGCCGGCATGCGGTTTTATTTCACGCGAATTCTTGGGTCAACAAGGCCGTAGCATATATCGGCTGCCATATTTCCCATCATGGTCAGCAGAGCCGAAATCGTCAGGATGCCCATGACAACCGGATAGTCGCGCGTCATGATAGCCTGGTATGAGAGCTGGCCCATACCCGGGATTCCAAATATTGTTTCAAATATGACTGACCCGCCCACAAGGCCCGGAATCGAAAGGCCCAGAATGGTAACCAGGGGCAGCAGTGCATTGCGCAGCGCATGCTTGTAAATGACGGCCCGTTCGGAAAGGCCTTTTGAGCGGGCCGTGGTTATATAGTCATTATTGATCGCCTCAAGCATGCTCGACCGCATATAGCGCGACATGCCGGCAATGCCGCCGAAGGCTGATACAAATACGGGCAGCACCAGATGCATGGTTTTATCAAGCACCTGCTGCCAGGGACCGAGGCCGGCATAGTTGAGCGATTTCAGCCCTGAGATCGGCAGCCAGTCGAGCTTGACGCTGAACAGCATCATGAGCAGCAGCGACAGCCAGAAGGCTGGTGTAGCAAATCCGATAAAAACACCTACTGTGGATATCCTGTCGACAAGGGAATAGGGCCTGGTTGCCGAATATATTCCAACCGGAACCGCAATGGCTATGATCAGCAGCATGGAGAGCAGGTTTATCAGAATGGTGACTGACAGCCTCCTGTCGAGAACCGGGAGCTTTTTGTTCCAAATTTTCTCGATCACGGGCCGCGAGTCGGTAGAAAAAGAGTTGCCGAAATCAAGCAGGGCGATGCGCTTGAGCCACAGGCCGTACTGCACAAGAACGGGCTTGTCAAGGCCGTAATATTTTTCAAGGCGGGCTCGGGCTTCAGGCGTAATTTTCGGGTTGAGCTCAGTCATGACATCGGTGGGCTTGCCGGGCGCCAGATGGATTATGAGAAACGAAATCAGCGTAACCCCGATAATGACCGGCAGCATGGCAAAAAGTCTTTTTATGATGTAGATGATCATGGCCAGTCAGGGCACCCGTACATTTTTCTGGAGATTTTTGGGCACATACCACTTAGGCAAATTATAGCTGATGCCGATGGGCGCAGGATGTATATTTTGAATGCGGGAACTGACGATGGGAAGAGAGTAGGGCACATAGAGAAAGATATAGGGCAGATCTTCAGCCAGCAGCTCCTGCATGCGGCAGTAGATTTTTTTGCGCTCCTGCAGGTCAAATACCCGGCGGCCCTGCTCCAGAAGCTCGTCGACGGCCGCGTTTTTGTAAGAAATGAAGTTCAGCTGCTTCTCCCCTGTTTTGCTGCTGTGCCAGATATCGTACTGGTCAGGGTCAAGGCCGATGCTCCACCCCAGGAGTATGGCCTCGAAGCGACGCTTGTCAATGAATTCATTAATGAGCGTCGACCACTCAAGCACGCGGATGTTCATCCTGATGCCCAGCTGCTCAAGCCGCCACTGAATGATGGTTGCGGTGTTGAGGCGCACAGAGTTTCCCATGCCCACCAGCACGGAAAATTCAAACGGC
>CAYNVA010000550.1:0-2328 GCA_964400575.1 uncultured Thermodesulfobacteriota bacterium
GCTATTCCCGTTGGTTGAATGCCGCTTAAAATTCGTTTTTTGTTCATAGCAGTTCCGTTTCCTTATTTGATGTTATCAGGGCAGTTATGCTGAAAAGAGGCTGTCCAGATGGTTTTGAATTGTGGTTCCTGACCGGGTGATTTACATTCAAAATTCCAAATCCATAAATGGAAGCATGACGAAAGTGTCTGCGGTTGTAGCCGGCTGGGGGCTTCTTGTTACGCCTCGGACTGGAATTGAAGTCCATGATGGCCACCAGTGCCCTGTCAACTTCCATGCATCAGGCTGGCGTAAAACCTATAACATTTTTATATGAATGGGTCAAATTTCTTATGTCGGCTTGCCTATATGCGGATGAAAGGCTCTATGAGCTTGACACATAGGGCCGGCTTCTATAGAGTCAACAAGAGGAAGGATCATGTCTTCATGATAAAAAACAGTTTCAGCATATTTCAGGGAATCGGCGAAAAGCTCGAACGCAGGCTTTGGGAAAACGGCATACGCTGCTGGGAGGATTTCCTGGCGGCTGATGAAATAGTGTTTTTAGGGCTTGAAAGAAAACGGTTTTATGATGAGCGTGTGCACCAGGCCGCCGATCATCTTGCACAGGTAGATGAGCAGTTTTTTGCAAAAGTTCTGCGCGGCAAGGAGCACTGGCGGCTGTTCCCTGATTTTCGCAAGTATGCCGTAGCCCTGGACATCGAGTCCAACGGGTACACGCCGGCAGCAGGGGGCTATCCCACCGTCGTCGGGCTGTATGACGGCGTTACCTATAAGGGGCTGGTGAAAGGTCGGGACCTTACCAAAGAAAGCCTTGAGCATGAGCTTTCCCGCTATAAATATCTCATCACGTTTTTTGGCTCCGGCTTTGATATTCCGTTTCTGAATCAGACGATGGGGGTCAGGTTTACCATGCCGCATTTCGACCTCTCTTTTGCCGGCAAGCGGGCAGGGCTCAAAGGTGGGCTCAAAAAGCTTGAAGACCAGTTTGGTATACTGCGGGAGGAATCTGTTCGGGGATTGAACGGCTATGATGCCATCAAGCTCTGGAAAACCGCAAAAAAAGGCGATGCCGCTGCCCTTGATCTGCTGATTACCTATAACCGCTGCGACACGGTGAATCTTTTTGCTCTTGCCGACCGCATCTACGGCATGCTCCAGGATCAGTCCGGCCTTGCCTCTGCCAGGAATGTATGCCTGCCCATGCAGTTGAGCGCCTGAATCAGGGGGTGCAGCGCGGCATGATGCCGGAGTTTTTAGCCGGCGGCCTGCTTGTCCATCAGCTTCAGCAGTTCTCCGGCCGCCTCCGTGGGCGATGCAGTCCCCTTTTCGATATCCCGTATGATGCGGGGAAGCAGTTTTTTGATTTTTGAGTTCGCGCGGAATTTTTCCTGCAAGCCTTCTTCTATCAGCATCCACATCCAGTCCAGGGCCTGCCGGCGGCGTTTTTCTTTCATTTCACCGGTTTCGGAAAGTTTTGTGCGGTGATCAAGAACGGTCTGCCAAACCGTGTCGATACCCCTGGATTCAAGGGCTGAGCAGGTCAGCACGGGCGGCGTCCATGTGGGTGTTGCCGGCCGCAGAAAATGCATGGCCGCGGCATAATCATGCTGTGCCCGCTGCACCTTCGGGACATTGTCGCCATCGGCCTTGTTGATCACAATTGCATCCACCAGTTCAAGAATGCCCTTTTTTATTCCCTGAAGTTCATCGCCGGCGCCGGCAATCATGAGCACAAGGAAAAAATCGACCATGGTTGCAACGGCTGTTTCCGACTGCCCGACCCCCACGGTTTCAATGATGATGATATCAAAACCGGCAGCCTCGCATACGAGGGCTGCTTCCCGCGTTTTTCGCGCTACGCCCCCGAGTGTTCCCCCTGACGGGCAGGGGCGGATAAAGGCCTCCTGCCGGGCTGCAAGTTTTTCCATGCGGGTTTTATCGGCAAGCACGCTGCCGCCGCTGCGTTTGCTGCTGGGATCCACAGCAAGCACTGCCACCCGGTGCCCCTTTTCTATGAGCAGCATCCCGAGGCTTTCAATGAAGGTGCTTTTGCCCGAGCCGGGCACGCCCGTAATGCCGACCCTGATGGCCGTGCCGGTATGCGGCAGCAGCAGGTTGAGGATGTCGCGCGCCTGCGCCTGGTGCTCGGGCAGCCCGCTTTCGACAAGGGTGATGGTTTTGGCCACCATGCGCCGGTTGCGCGCAAGCACTGCCTTTACAGAGTGGTGCGTATCAGTGGACATGGTTAAAGCTCCAGCAGGTAAAGCTCAGAGAAGCCTCTGGTATAGTTACCTTTATTTGTAACTGCTCAGGTATCAGGGTTCA
>CAYNVA010000551.1:0-4417 GCA_964400575.1 uncultured Thermodesulfobacteriota bacterium
GCGCTTACCTTGGCGCGCAAATTCAGGATAAAAGGCTGGCGCTTCTGAATATGCGCGGGCTGGGCATCGTATTCCTCTGCGATGATGCGAGCAACAACCTTTTCCTGGTCGCCTTTGTAGAGGGCAAGATATTTTTCAATCCAGTTTTTATAGTCAAGGGCCGCGGCAATGGCATGAGAGAGATAGCGGGAAACCTCCGGCCCGGTGATGATGCCGCTGTGGGGGATACAGATGGCCGCGGGCCGCAGGACGCGGATTTTTTCAATGGAGGTTATATAGTCCTCATAGCTCACGAGAAATGGGCTGTGCATGAAACCTCCTTCCGTGGCGCCGGCGGCATCGCCGATAAAAGCAATGCCCGTGTCGGGGAAAAAATAGCTGAGGCTGTCGCGCGTGTGGCCCGGTGTTTCAAACACTTGGCAGACGCGGCCGCCGTCAAGCTGTATGCAGTCGCCGTTTTTCAGCTTATAGTTCACATCAAGGGCGTCAAAGGATACATCTTCGCCCGCAAGCTCACTTTTCATACTTTGTTCATACTCGCTGTTCAGGCGGCAGATAAGCTCAACGGCATTGGGCCGCTTGAGTATTTCGGCGCCCTTCGCGCTTGCGGCAAGCCGTGCTGAAAGGATTTTGCGCATGAGATAGGCTGCGGCGCCGCAATGGTCAAAGTGGGCATGGGACAGGGCGATGATGAGATTGTCTGTACTGCGGGTATGCTCGCGCAGTTTTTTTAAGTACAAAGGGCCGAAAGCCGACACGCCCGGATCAAACAGCATGGGTGGTGAGCTTGTGCAGATGGCAGCCGTCACATGGCCGCCGCCAAGGGATATGAAATCTTCAAACTGTGTCGTGCAGGTAAAGGCGGCTTTTTTCAGTATCATCTGGCTTCCTTTGCAGTATCGGACTCATGAACAAGTGACTCAATTTCAGCATCAAAAAAACCCTGCCACGAAGCAGGCGGCGCTGCAGTCCAGTGCATGGGAGTTTTTAGAACCGGGTGCTCAAGGCCGAGCCGGTAGCAGTGCAGCGCAAGATTACGGCCGTCGAACTCCCGGCGACTGCCATAGCGCAGGTCTCCCACAATGGGCAAACCCCTGCTTGCCAGCTGCACGCGTATCTGATGGGGCCTGCCGGTCTTAAGATCAATGTCAAGCAGACTCAAGCCCCCGCTCTCGCCGCGGGCCTGCCATGACAGCTCGGCATACAGGGCTTTCGGGTACTTGGGCCCGACAATCCGCACTTTTTCATTTTCCTTGAGAAGATAATCCGTGTACGCCCCCTGCCCCTGCACGCTGCCCTGAACAATAGCGATATATTTTTTCAGCGGCGTGCTTTCGCGGAACTGCTCCGACAGCCTGCCCGCAGCCTTGGAGGTGCGGGCAAATGCCATGACGCCCGACACGGGCCGGTCAAGCCGGTGGACAAGGCCGAGATAGGCGTCGCCGGGCTTGTCAAAGCGCTGCTTGATATAGGCTTTCAGCAGGCACAGCAGGTCTTCGTCGCCGGTGCGGTCCTGCTGCGCCGGCAGGCCAGCCGGCTTGCAGACAATGAGAAGGTGATTGTCGCAGAACAGCACATCAGGTGTCATGCCGGGGCCTGCGATTTTTTTGCTGTGCGGGCATTAAAGGTATCGGCCTTGATGATAATGCGCTTGTGCTGCGCCTCGCCGATTTTTTCAATTTCATCCCATGCCTCGAGCCTGAAGGTGAGCCTTGCCCCCTCGACAGCTACCACCTCGGTTTTGACGCGCACGTTCATCCCCAGGGGCGTGGCTGCCGAATGTTTCAGATCCATGGAGATGCCCACTGACTGCTCGCCGGGTTCGAGATACTCATTGATCAGCTCTGCCGACACCCGCTCCATAAACCCGCCCAGAAACGGCGTGGCAAACACAGCGGGCAAATTCTTATAGAAATATTGCGCGGTATGCTCTGGCCCGGTTGCACAGGTTATTTCACGGGTTGCGCCGACAGCGATGGGCCTGCTCATGGAATGCCTCCTTGTATAAGTAATCTATAATATTGGATAGCGTATGTACCTCTAGCAAACGATAAAGAAAGCAGCCATTACAAACATACTATACATATTTCCTGATGTAGGGGTGGGGTTTATCCCCTCCCGTGGGCGGGCATAAAGCCCGCCCCTACCTTAAGATAACACAATCAAGAAACAAGACAGGGCTGTTTTTTCTTGCCGTTCACTGCACTCGGGTTAACAGCCTGTCTGCATGACCCCAAAACAAAAGTGTAATCGCATGCCCGCCTGTTGTCAAGAACGAGCATGCTGTTTGGCTGGGCAGCATGCATTTCGGTTTGAAATTTTGGCTGAAGTAGTGTATCTCTCATATAGCAAACTATAATGCGGGGAAAATGACCTCTGCCATTGCAGCTGTCGGCTTCTTGACAGTAATGCGGAGGCAGACACATCATCGGCAGCTATCAAAAAAATATCCATAGTGTGAACAATCGGTCCTGACATGACTCTGGCGGATATAAAAAATTCTCCCCTATCAAAGCGCAAGCTTTTTGAGATCGAGCGCGCTGTGGTGCGCGAAGTTGTCGACCTGTGGTGCAAGGACAAGTCCTATTTTCATGATAACTTCGCCGAGGCGGTTGTCATCGACTTTAAGGGCAAGCGGATCGAAATTTCCTTCACCAACACCATGCCCATGAAATACGGCGCCCCTGAGGCGACCGTCAACGACATGATGCGCGGCCTGATACTCACCATGGCAACCGATCAGGCAAGCGGGCAGCTTTTGAAAAACCATGAGGTCATCATCGGCAATATCCTGGACGTGTTCGTGCACCGCCTGAAGGAGCTGGGGGAGCGCAAGTTCATTTTCCAGCGCCTGCAGAGCCTTGAGCTCGGGTTCTCCATCGCTTTCGGTTTGGATAAGGAGTTTTACCCGATCAAGCGGGCCCGCAGGCATCTGGAAGAGGTGCTGCATGTGGCAAGCCTGTCAAATGCCGGTGAGACCGCCGCAGCCCTTATACACGACATGCTGGAGAGCGAGACGCTTGCGGCAGCCGAACACGGCGTCACCTTCCATATTTTCATGACCGGGCCCGATGTGGCCAGTTTCCTGAGCCTGCCGTTCGGGGCTGAGCAGACAAGCTATGTGGCGCTGCTCGGGACTCACACGCTGCGGTGCAATATTCTGGCCCGGGTTGATGGAGCGGCGCTGATAAGGGAAGGCGTTATGAAGATCGACGCGCCGTCAAATCCCATGAGCTTCATCAAGCTCAAGGGGTTGAGCCTTGATATCGACCGCAAGGCCCTCATGGACAAAATGTGCGCCACCAGCATATTTTCGCTGCAGGACTTTACGGCCGACGAGCTCACCTTCCTAAAGCTGCTGTTCAATGAATACGTTCAGCTTGCATGGTTCCTGCTCTCGAGCGGCATGATTGATCCCGACCTTCGCATACTCATCATTTTCCCCCGGATCAATTTTTTTAAGATTCTGCACGAGGGAAATCCGGCCATCCCGCCCGATGAGCCGCAGACGCTCAGGGATATCGGCATGCTGCATGACAGGCTTTTCACCCTGCCGGCTCATGAAACTGCAAAGCAGAAAAAGTCCAAACGCATTCCCGAGCGCTTCATTCAGGAGAAGATATCTGAAGCGCTCCAGCTGTTTGCCCGCCATATAATCAAAAACATCTATAAGCCCCTGACCGGCATCCGCCGCGCCATGCTGTATTATGCGCAGAAAGGCTACGGCGACAGGCAGCAGCTGGCTTCCATCAAAAGCAGCATCGACTCTGTGTCGGCATATTTGAAAAAGCTGCAGCGGATGCAGCGTTTTGTAATCGACCCGGCAACCGGCATGTTCGATCTGGATGCCTCTACCATGGATGCGCCTGCAGGCGCCAAGGCCAATGCTCTTGAGGAAATCGTTCAGAATATTCAGACCGCTGAGGTCGACCAGACACGGGAAGTGATCGTTACCAAGATGCTTGACTATCTTTCTTTCATCTCCGTGCGGCTTGAGCAGACCGAGCGGGTCTCCTCGCAGTATATAAAAGAGGAAGTCGTGAAAGAGATGGAGACTCACACGCTGTCCATTCTCCACCAGGCAAAATCATTTTATCGCCTCATCATGGGCAAACAGGACCGCAAGTACCGCTGAACCAACCGGTGTGCATCACCTGCATCAATCGAGGCTGTGAATGCTTTCTGAAGATATGCCCAAAATAGTGGCTGGATATTTCGGCCTGCTTGACGCCGTTGCGCAGCATTTTAAAGACTCTTGTGTCGTGGAGCGGCTGAGCAGGCAGGGCGAGCTGGCGATTGTATTCAAAAACGCATCGGGCGGCAGCCTTTTATATCTCGGGGTGCGCTGGGATTTGTGGAGCCGCATGCATCTGCCCCTGTGGCTGGGGGTGCGGCCCGACTGGGGGCAGCCTGCCGT
>CAYNVA010000552.1:0-6996 GCA_964400575.1 uncultured Thermodesulfobacteriota bacterium
TCGTCAAAGCTGAACTGCAATCCCCTGAACCTATTCTTCACGCAGGCTCCGTGCAGATACCCGACCTGCAGGCCGTCAAGCTCGGCGATAATCACGCGCAGCAATCCGGCCGGGCCGATACGCTCAAACATGTACCGGTAAAAGTCCTTCATGGGCGGCTTGTCAGCGCCTTCACCGCTGCGGCCCTTCCAGCTGCGGCTTTCTATGGCGATAAGCTCATTATAGAAGCTCATCACCGTTTCCGGGGTCATCCGGTCGATATATCTGAAGCGCACGCCGGTATCAGCCGCCCGTTTAATCGCCCTGCGTGCATTAACCCTGAATTTGGATGATCGCCGCGCAAGGAATCCTTCCGGGCCGCCCTGCAAAGAGGCCACGCAGCGGCTGACAGGATTGAGGAGCATTGCCCGGTGCGTGGTTGCTGTCTGCTGGGCCACTGCGCTTAGAAATGTTCTGTCATCGGGCAGGCCATAGAGAATGAGATGCGCCCGGCTCAATGTTTCGCCGCAGAGCTTGCCAAGCATCCGAGGGGATTGCCCGCCCACAAGGGCGGTGGCAAGACCCCACATGGAGTCAACAGATGAAAAAAGCTGCTTTTCTTCTGTAGCCCGGCTTTGAGAAAGCACGACAAAGCTCTCATTGTCTTGCCAGATATGCAGTGGGGCGTGGGGCGTAAACGAGGTATGAAACGGCAGTATCCAGTCAGTGCGGCTGCAGTAGGGGTCGATCCCGGCGAATGCCTCCACAGCGCGGTTATACGTCTGCGCCTGCTGCTGAAACTCTTGGCTGTCGCATCGCTGCATCACGCTGTCTTCTCCCGTATGGCGCTGGCAGCCTGACATGCGCAGCCTGATATCAGGAAACTTTTTTCAAATTTTCAATATCGGCAAGCTTTCCCACGACAAGCAGGCTATCGCTGTCCTTAATGGTATAGTCTGCCGGCGGCACGACAATAAGGTTTTCCGGCACCAGCTCCTTGATGGCAAGAACCTGCACATTGTACTTCTTGCGGATATCCAGCTCCCGCAATGATTTATGCATAAACTCTTCGGGCGGGGCAAGCTGCACAATGCTGTAGTCGGGCCCGAGGCTCAGGGTGTCGATGACATTGGGATTTGCCAGCTGCTCGGCGATCTTGGCCGCCACATCGCGCTCGGGAAAAATCACTTCGGTGGCGCCGATGATATGCAGAATCTTGCCGTGGTCCTCGGTGATGGCCTTTACGATGATGTTTCTGACCTTAAGCTCCTTGAGGTAGAGCGTGATCAGGATGCTCATGTCGATCTTATCGCCCACGCTGACAATGACGGCATCCATATCCTGCACGCCGAGCTGATCCAGCACATCTTTATTCGTGGCATCGGCAATGACCGCCTTTTGCACATACGGCTTTATATACTCGACCTGCTGTTCATCCAGATCGATGCCCAGAACCTCCATGCCCCGCTGCGACAGGTAGCGGGCGGTGAAATGTCCGAAGCTGCCAAGCCCGATTACTGCAAAATTTCCCATAGTAGTACTCCGTAAATAAATTTTGATGCTTTCGGAAAAAATCCGCATTTGTCATCCTGCGTCAGCTACAGCTGATTCAGAATGACCATACCAGTATAGTTTGACGTAGAGCCTATCCCATTAGGGGTTTGGCTGAGTGCATTTCAGGCCGTGCGAACAAAAGACGATCCAGCAAAACCGGCCTCTACCAGTGAGCACGGTGCCTGAAAAAGCAATGCCAGGCCCTTAATGGAATAGGCTCTTATTACAGGATCATAAATTTTGAAATCTCCTAATCCCCCCATCCCTAATTCCTCAATCCCTTAATTCCCCAATCCCTTAATTCCCCAATCATCCTATCAGTATGTTCTCCTCCTCCGGATAGCGGAAGAGCGGTTTTTTGCCGCCGCCGGCAAGTTCGATGGCAAGAGTGAGCGGCCCCACACGGCCGATGTACATAAGAAGTATCAGGATGATGCGGCCCGGGTCCTTGATTGACGGCGTAATGCCCGTGCTCAGGCCCACGGTACCGAATGCCGAGGTCGCCTCAAAAAGAAACTCGAGGAACCGCCCCTTTGTCTCTGCATGCGGCACCTGCCCCACTTCAAACAGCAGCAGAAACAGGGTGGAGACCAAAACAAGAACCGCTGAAAATGCTGCGATCGACACGGCCCGCGACATGATGTCCTGGGAAATGCGGCGGCCCATAAGGTTTATATCTTCCTGGTCGCGGAATTTCGCCGCAATCAGGGCCAGCAGCACGCTGAACGTGGTTGTCTTGACGCCGCCGCCGGTTGATGCGGGCGAGGCGCCGATGAACATAAGAAAAACCGTGAACACAAGCGTTGCGTCGGTGAGCTGGCCATAGTCGACCGTATTGTAGCCGCAGGTGCGGGGCGTGACCGACTGAAACAGCGACACCAGAATCTTTGCTTTCCAGGTCATGGGCTGCAGGATATTGAACCATTCAAAAAGCATGAAAACAATGGAGCCGCCGAGTATGAGCCACAGCGTTGCCCGCAGTACGATCCGGGAGTGAAAGTTGAGTGCCGATTTTTTACCCTGTGCGCGGCTGCGCACGGTGCGATAGATATCAAATATGACAATGAACCCCAGGCCCCCCATCACCAGCAGCGTTGATATCGTGAGGCTCACGATGCTGTCGTCGTAATATTTCATGAGGTTGTCGGGAAACAGCGAAAAGCCCGCATTGCAGAAAGCCGACACGGAATGAAAAATTGCAAGATAGGCTGCATGGCCTATGGGATAGTCTTTGGCAAAGGCGTTAAACAGGAAAATAGCGCCGATTGCCTGGATAAAAATCGTGACGCCGAAAACCGACAGCAGCAGCGCGCTCATGTCTTTTACCGGATGCTGGCTCAGGCTCTGCAGCACTATCTCGCGGTTGCGGATGGAAAGGCGGTGAGAAAGTAAATAAATGAAAAACGTAGAAAAAGTCATGATGCCCAGTCCGCCGGCCTGGATGAGCCCCAGCACCACGAGCTGGCCAAACACGGTCAGGCGCGTGCCGATGTCAAAGACCGCAAGGCCGGTGACGCAGGTAGCAGAGGTCGTGGTGAAAAGCGCCTCGATGAATCCCACGGGCTTGCCCACATAGGAAATGGGCAGCATGAGAAGCATTGCGCCGAAAAGTATAATGGCGGCAAAGCTCAGCAGGATGAGCTGCGACGGTGAGATTTTCCACTTCATAGAAGTTTTTGAGCCCATAAAAAAAGTCATTCCGAAACCGGAATGACAAAAAAATTATAGTGCAGTCTGTTCCGGAGCGCAACAAATTTTTATTCGGTATTTTTATTCAATATAGCCGAGCTGCTCAAGCTGGCGGCGGATGGCCTGATGGCTGTCGGCGGCGGCAAAGACATTGTATTTCTTGAAGTTTACAAACACCTGCTCACCCACCTGCCATATGTATTTGGAAAACTCCAGAGCCATAAGGCTGAAATCCGAGAGCTGCAGATCAACCTCGGTGACGCTGCCCTTGTAGCGTATGCCGGTGACTACGGCAGGTATGGCATGAGGCCCCTGGGCATCGTGCTGCAGGCCGATATCTTCAGGCCGCACCAAAAGCACGATATCCCCCGACGGCGCATCATAGCCGGCGGGCTTGTGAAGCCGGGCCTGCGTACCGTGCACGAAGATGGCCTCGCCTTCAAGGTGCGCGTCGATGATATTGATATTGCCGATGAAGCTTGCGACGAATTTGTTGGAAGGCTCCTCGTAGACATCCCGCGCCGCGCCGATCTGCTCCACGCGGCCCTTGTTGATGACGATGATCTTGTCGGAAATCTCCATGGCTTCGTTCTGGTCGTGGGTAACGAAAATGCTCGTCACATTGAGCTTGTCATGCATGTTTCGCAGCCACCCCACAAGGCTTTCGCGCACCTTCAGGTCCAGAGCCGCAAACGGTTCATCCAGCAGCAGTATGGCCGGCTCGGCAGCAAGGGCGCGGGCAAGGGCAACGCGCTGGCGCTGGCCACCCGAAAGCTGCGCGGGGTAGTGCCGGGTGTAGCCGCGCATCTTCACAAGGTCGATGAGGTGGCCGACGCGCTCGGCGATCTCTTTTTTGCTGCGCTTCTGCACCGTGAGGGCAAAGGCGATATTCTGCTCTGCTGTCATGTGCTTGAACAGGGCATAATGCTGAAAGACAAATCCCACGCGCCGCTGCCGGGCCGACATGGCGTTCATGTTGACGCCGTTAAAAATGACCGCGCCCGTGTCGGGCAGCTCAAGGCCGGCTATGACCCGCAGCAACGTGCTCTTGCCGCAGCCGCTGGGCCCGAGCAGGGCCACCAGCTCGCCTGTCTGTACCTCAAAGCTCACACCGTCAACGGCGACAAAGTCGCCGAAGCTCTTGCTCACGTTTTGAATGCTGATACCCATATCACACCTTGCGTTTGGAAAAAATATACTGCATGGCAATCAAAATGATAAACGAAACAGCCGCCAGCACCATGGCCGCTGCGCAGGCGCCGGTAAAGTCGAAGTCCATAAACTTGTGATGAATGAGCAGGGTGGCGGTCTGCGTTTTATTGATAATGCCGCCGCTCACCACGATAACTGCGCCGAACTCGCCGATGGCCCGGGCGATGGTCAGGGTGATGCCGTAGATCATGCCCCATTTGATGGAAGGCAGGGTCACCTTCCAAAAGGTCTGCCATCGGGAGGCCCCGAGCACATAGGCCGCCTCCTCCTGGTCGATGCCGTATTCACGCAGCACCGGCACCACCTCGCGCACTACGAAGGGAAATGTGACAAACAGCGTGGCAAGCAGCATGCCCGGGAAGGCATAGATGATTTTGATGTTCTGCGCGTCAAACCAGCTGCCGATCCAGCCCCGCGGCCCAAAAAGAATAATGAACAGAAAACCCGCGATAACCGGCGACACGGCAAAGGGCAGGTCGATGATGCCCTAAAGAAATACCTTGCCGCGGAAGCTGTGCCGCACAAGTATAAAAGACAGCATGGTGCCAAAAATTGTGTTGATGACCACCGAACCCAGGGTCAGCCAGAACGTGAGCATAAAAGCCCGCAGGGCCGTGGGCTGGCGCAGCATTTCGGCAAGCGATGACAGGCCGTTTGCCCACACCTCCCGCACAATGCCCGACAGGGGCAGCAGCACCAGCACGGCGATCCAGCCAAGCACGAGCACCATGAGAATTCTATCACCCTTCTTCATGCCGCCTTCTCCAGTACTGTATAAAGTTGAGAAGCAGAAGCACGGCAAACGAGCACATGAGCAGCACGAACGACACGCCCGTTGCGCCCGGCACATTGGAGCTCTCTATTTCACCATACACATACACCGCCGCCACCTGCGTTTTGAAAGGGATATTGCCAGCCACAATGACCACCGAGCCGAACTCTCCCAGGGCACGGCTGAAGGAAAGGGCCGCGCCGGTGATGATTGACGGAAACAGTGTCGGCATGATTACCTTCCTGAAAATCTGCACAGGCGAGGCGCCCAGGGTCATGGCCGCCTCTTCGATTTCCTTCTCCATTTCCTGCAGCACCGGCTGCACGCAGCGAACCACGAAGGGGAATGTCACGAACAGCAGGGCGATAAGAATGCCGGGGCTGTTGTAGATGATCTCCACATTAAAGGTATTCTGCATGAACGCGCCGATGAAGCTGCGCGGCCCGTACAGGGCCACCAGCATAATGCCGGTCACGATTGTCGGAATGGCGAAAGGCAGATCGATAATAGCATTGATTTCGCGCTTAAACGGAAAATCGCAGCGCACGAGCACCCAGGCCGTGGCTGTTCCGGTGATGACATTGACGATGGCGATGATGAGGGCCAGGATAAGCGTGATCTTCAGTGAAAAAAGCGCCTGCGGCAGGGTTACCTCCTGCCACAGGCGCGCGATGCCGCCATCAAAGGCTTTGAAGCTTATGGCGATAACGGGCAGGACAATCAGCAGTGCTATGTAGCTCAGCGTTATGCTCCGCAGGACCAGCCCGCCCGGTGTCGATTTATTTTCCTTCATGCGCCAGTTCTTGAATTATTTTCGTCCACACGCCCTCGGGGCCGTACAGGTCTTTCTGAACCGCTGGCCAGCCGCCGAGATATTTCATGTCAAATAAATACTGCGGCACGGGGTATTTTGCTGCGAATTCCTTGACCACCTCGTCGTCGATGGAACGGAAACCGTAACGGGCAAAGGAGCGCTGAGCCTCTTTCTGGAGAAGAAACTCCAAAAAAGCTTCAGCAACCTTTCTGTTGCCGTGCTTGTCTACATATTTATCCACAAGTGCCACTGGATTTTCAATAAGAATCGTCGCCGTTGGCACAACATAAGGGAAATCCTTGCCCTGCTTCTGTCGCAGCAATGCTTCATTTTCGTACGTGACCAGCGCATCGCCAATGCCGTTTTCAAAGGTGCCGACCGATTCCCGGCCGGATTTGTCCATCACCTTCACGCGGCGTTGAATGGCCCTTAAAAGATCGTGTGCATAGGCCTTGTCCGGCGCTCCGTTTTTTACTTCAGTCAGCTTCAATCCTGCGCCATAGATGGCATTCACATCCCACATGGCCCCTCCCGAGGTTTTGGGGCTGGGGTAGAGCACGGCCACGTCATCGCGCTTGAGATCATCCCAGTCCTTAATATTCTTGGGGTTGCCGGGCCGGTAAGCAATGACCACGGTGGAGCGTGTGACGAACCCCCCGGTTTTGCCTGTTTTCCAGTCATGGGTGATGAGGCCGGCCCGTTTGATAACATCGATGTCTTCCTCAAGGGACAGGGCAGCAATGTCTGCCTCAAACCCGGAGGAGATGGCCCGTCCCTGAGCGCCCGATGCCTCATAGGACTCCTGAATGGTAACCGTCTGCCCGGTCTTTTCTTTCCAGTATTTCTGGAAAGCCGGTATAATTTCTTTCTGGTACGCGTCTTTGGGAACCGTGTAGGCGCCAATGGTCAGCGTCACACTCTGAGCTGCCTTCTGCTCTGGCTCACCGCTGCAGCCAGAGATAGCTATAAAAGCCGC
>CAYNVA010000553.1:0-5188 GCA_964400575.1 uncultured Thermodesulfobacteriota bacterium
CGGACAGTTATCAACGGCATCCCGAACGCCGTCATTATCTATATCAATCCACGGCATTTCGTAGGCGCCCATATCATATCCTGCTCCCAGTGGCCGCAATGTCCCTGCTATATCCGTCGAAGGAGCGCTGGTGCTCGTGCCAGTGTCGATGCATGGTGAGGTCTGCTGGAGATGGTAATCGCTCGATCCAACAAAAAGCGGATTGCTATTGATATTGCCATTGCTGCCTGCATAACCAGTATTATTGTCAATATCTGTATAGCTGACGGTTGGAAGAAGCTGTGTTGTCCCGGACCGATCAATGGCATTGCCTCCGTTGCCCCAGAGAATACTGTTGGTAACTGCAAATATACCGGTCCCGCCAGAGGCCGTAGTATATAGTGCACCGCCTTTGCCCCCTGTTTTCAGGGTATTGTCGCCAATGGTGCAGTTAATGACCTTTTGTGTTCCGATAGACCCGGTTCCGTTTACAGCTATGGCGCCACCATTAAGAACCTGATTTCGGAAGAAAATGCAGTTTGTAAATACTGCCGTCTTATCACCCCGGGTTGCAAATGTTCCATGTCTGACTGCTGTGTTATTGTCAAAAAAACATCTGGTTATGGTAACGTTTTGATCACCTATGATGGCGCCACCATCGCCGGACCCCGATGTCGCGCTGTTTTTGAGGAACGTGCAATCAGCAATGGTGTTATTAACGCTGTCTACCCTCATATAGACCGCACCAGCACTGCCTGCGCTATTCTCCGAGAAGGTGCAGTTTGTGATGGTCATGTTGTCCCCATAATTATTACCGACCGCACCGCCCCTGTTAACAGCGGTGTTTTTGCTGAAGCTGCAGTTGGTCACGGTTATATTGCCATTGTCATTATTGATCGCTCCATCATGTTTCGCGCTGTTGTTAAGGGTAAAAATACAGTTGGCGGCAGTAAGGTATCCTGCAGCACCGCCATCAATACCGTTTGCAATCCCGCCGCCGCCATTGGTGAGCACTGCATCATTATATCCTTTTGTGATGGTAAAGCCGTCAATGGTAACAGTGCTTGTTACCAGAAAACAGCCGACACTGTTGTTTCCATCAACAGTGGTGACATTGGTAGCCCAGTCCCTTTGCGCTCTTGCCGTTTCTGAACCATTAAAACCACCATACAGAGAAATGGATTTACTTGCGTTAATGGTCGAAGAAAGGATGTAGGTGCCCTGTTCGACCCAGATTTCATCCCCGGCGGAAGCTGCATCAACGGCTGCCTGAATCGTCGCAAACTTCGTTCCCGACCAGTCTGCACCCACGTGTAACACGGCAGACCAGGCTTGCGCCCGCGACAGCAGAATAAAAACAACTACGATAAACAATACTGCAGACAAACAACTTTTTCTTTTTTTCATAGTAAAGTCCTCCTGAAAATATTTTTACCCCTCATCTTTTTCCCTGCCGCTCTTACTGCACGTCATCCTCCAGTATTTGTATGGTGCCGCCGTCCATTAATCTCACATAGTAAAATCTCCCCACACCAAAATCCTCTTCTTTCGTCCCCTTCTCCCACATTATGCTCAGCCCGCTGCTGGAGGCGGTATCATAGAAATAGCCCTTTTGCATATCATCCCAGGTAGGCAGGCTCTTTTCCCAGTAAATCGCCATTTCGGACATGTCGTAGCCATCGTTTGCGATAAAATTAAAAAAATAATCCGCAAGTTCGGCATTGGTGGCGAGATTGGCCTTTTTAACGATGTTCGAGAGCTTCACGCATTCAAAACTATTATAGGTGCTGACGGGCATGCCATGCAGGGAAATGGTTACCGTTTCAGCGCCGAAGGTTACATAGACCTGCTCATCGCCCTGCCAGGTTTTGTTATCGGTGGGCAAAGGCTTGCACCCCCAGTTCAGGCCCAGCATGCCGAGGCACAGTGCATTGAGAGCCAGCCCAAGAACGATTTTTTTAAAACTGTTTTTCATGTTGCAACACCCTATTTCCCGTGGTTAAGAATTTGTATCCTCCCAATGCGAAGCAGGCTTATTATTGACTGGGATGCCTGCTGTGCGGCACGTATCGCTTATCACCACAGCTTCCCTCGTAAAATGGTAAAAAAAGTTCTTCCGGGGCTGGGGAAGCCGTTGGTGTATTGATAGTCCTCATCAAAAAGATTTCTTGCCCCGGCCTCCAGGGTAAAATACTTTGTAATTTTCCCGATAACTTTCATATCCACCGTGCAGAACCCGCCGATGGTGCCCCATTGCATATTTTCATCATCTAAAGTGCCCTGATAATGTTTTGAAGAGTTCAGCGTCAGCGAGCTGAAAACCGACAGATACTTGTTTATCGTATACAGGTCGCTCATATACAGATTATGCTTCGGTATATATTCAAGGTGGTTGCTGGTGCGGTTGGCAGACCTGTCCTCGTCGTGCAGCCAGGTATAGTGAAGCTCAAAATTATTGTTGAGCAGCCAGCCGGATTTCAGGCTGAACTCAAAGCCCTTGAATTTCGCCTCCCCGATATTTTGAAACTGTTTTACCGTGAGCAGCGTTATTTCCCTGTTGACGATTAAATTTTTCACATCACTGTAGAATAAAGCGAACTTCAGGTTGGTGTCCCCGGGCAGGGCCTGATCGATCCCGGCTTCATAATTTACGGTCCGCTCCGCTTTCAGGTCCGGATTGGGAACATTGGTGCCTATAAGGCTTGAATAAAGCTCCTTGAGGGAAGGGAACCGTGACTTTTTACCCACCGAGAGATGCAGCACCGTATTGTCCGTAAGGGCATAGTTAAACCCCGCCTGGGGGTTAAAGGAATCTTTTCTTTTCCCATTGATCGGGTAGCCGTTGGCATATGTCTGCACATTTTTGTCATAGCCTGCCCCGGCGACAAACGAAAGCCTGTCCGTGATTTTTATGTCGTCCTCAAGCCCGTAGGAATAGGTTTTGGTTTCATACCGTTCCCAGTCATAATAATAATCATCCTGCTCCCGGTGCACATCCTGCTTATAGTTGAATGAGGCGCTCACGGTGTTTCGCGGTATATATGTTGTTCTGAGCACCAGTGAGCCGCCGTTGCTGTAATCATCATAGGTGCTGTGAAAAGAATTGGGCGCATCCTGTGTTGCGTAGAGGTTGTTATCATAAGCATCAAGCACATTATAATACTCATCACGATAGACTCTTGTCTTGAGCTGCAGGTTATCCGTAATTTTTGTGTCTCCGATAAAATAATAGGTGTCTTTTTTCCATTCGGTAAACTTCCGCCACCACGGCGCCACAGTGTTTTCCTGTGGCGGCAGCCCCCAGTCGCTTTTCACGTGGGCCCATCCCACGGCATATTCATGGCCGTCGGCAGGCGTAAAGCCGATTTTGCACGAACCGCTGTTTTGATTTTCTATGTAGGAATTATCACGCCGGTGATTCCCCTGCTGATTGATCGCCCTGCGGTGATGGTCCGACAGCAAAAAAGCATCCTGATCGGTATATCCGTAGCTTCCCATGAAATAGAATTTTCCCATCCGGGAGCCAAGATTTACATTGGTATCCCACCTGCTCCCCTCGCTCCAGCCCACGTCAAAATCAGCTTCAAGCTTTTTTTCAGGCTTACGTGAGACAATATTCACCACACCGCCCAGGGCATTAGGCCCATACAGCACGGAGCTTATTCCTTTACTGATGTCTATTTGTGAAATATTGCCGGTGGGGAGCTTGCCCATATCAACATATCCATCAAAGGGAGTATAGATGGGGATCCCATCGTAAAAAACAGGGACGTAGCGCTGGGTAAAGCCCCTGATGGAAAAGGTTTTTTCGTTTTTCGCTCCTGTTGTAAGAACGACCCCGGGTACTGATTTAATGGCATCGGCTACGTTGGTTGCCGTATTAAGCTCCATGGTTTCCTTCTTTACCGTATCCACCGTTGTGACTTTGCTGATGGTATCAGCCTCGCCTTCAACCACCACTTCACCCAGCGTAAACACCGGTCCGGTTGCATTATCGCGGTACTGCGGCGTTTCGCCAGCTGCTGCGATGTCCGCGCAGCAAACAAGCGCTGCGGCTGCAAGCAACGCCGGGGTTTTGGAATAGAGTTTTATAAGGATGCCGAAATTCCGGTTAAGGTACATGAGCCCGCCCTGCGGATACCGCTGCTGCGGTTATTGAATTTCAAATCTGATCGACATCTTCACATCGCTTGCAGTGTCATGCCGCTCAAGCAGGGCAGCGCCTATGAGTGCGATGCCGTACTGGGAACTTACCGAAAAATCAGCCTTGATATTGTTTGAGGCAACCGTCGAATTCGTGGCGGTCACTATTTTGGCGCAATAAATATTTGGGTAGCCTAAGGCGAAAAGGCTATAGGTCACCGAGCCTGTATAGGACATGAACACGGGCGAAGAGCTGAGTTTTACAGACAGTGTTTCGACCGCCGTCTGCAAGCCACCGAACAGCACAAAAAAATATTTCACATCCTTCACCGACTCTGCTGGAGAGTAGCTGTAATAGTCATAGGTGGCTGTGTCATGGTTGGGCGTCAGCAGAAAAATATGGTCTGTGGCGATTTGCGCATGCCCCTGCCTGCAGGTAAAAGCGCTGCACACAAGAATTATCAAAAGCAGGAATATCCATCTTTTGTTTTTCTGTTTCATATCCGTCCTTTCAAAAAATTACAGCTGTCGATACGGGACTATCGTTTTCCGGGTATTTTCGCTCATAAAGGATCTTGGAACCGGCTCCAAGCTCCTTGCAAGAATAAGCCTTTCATCTGGTTATCGTCAAGGGTAAAGAGTTATTTGAAGTAATTATAAATCATTTTTAGTAATAATTGGTTAAAAAATATCCAAAAAATCGTACTTAAGTTTTAAAATAAATTTGGGTTTTTTTAAGTTTGAGGTATAACTTTACTGAATCAACCAACAGGTCAAAGATGCATATCCATCCGGGGTTTTCTCGCGGATAAGAATAAATGCTGAGCACGAAAGAGGTTCCCGAGTACCTCACTATCAATGAGAAGCTGTCCCCGATAAATTTTGAGAGGAAAACTATAACTATCCCAAACTGTATAGAATAAAGCGAGGCTGTGAAATTTTTATGAAACCAACCATGAATAAAATTATTTTAATCGGGCTTATCTCTCTGTTCTGTTTTTCTGCTGATTACTGCACGGGTGCATCTGGTTCCGGGCTCAGCATAACCGGCGCTGTCAGGCAGCCC
>CAYNVA010000554.1:0-5957 GCA_964400575.1 uncultured Thermodesulfobacteriota bacterium
CACGCACACTGCGTCTGGCTCGTATCGACAAGGGGCGTCCGGAGCCGCTCCCGGCTCATCTCCAGCAGCCCGAACTGCGAAATCCGCGTGATCTCTATATTGGCCTTGTCGTTCTTGAATGCATTGCGCAGCTGGCGCTCAACCTGCATACGGTTTTTCTGGCTCTTCATGTCGATAAAGTCGATAACAATCAGCCCGCCCAGGTCCCGCAGGCGCAGCTGACGGGCTATCTCGTCGGCGGCCTCAAGATTGGTGATATAGGTCGACTCCTCAGGGTCTTTCACCCGGGTGAAGCGACCCGTGTTGACATCGATGGCCACAAGGGCTTCGGTTGGGTCAATGGAAATTGATCCGCCCGACTTCAGTGGCACCGTGCGCCGCAGCAAGGGCGCAATCTGCTCCTCGATCTTGTATTTAAGGAAAATGGGCATTTTGTCCTCGTACAGCCGCACCACCTTCTGATGCTTGGGGATGACCTGTTTGAAAAAGTCGCGCGCCCGCTTGAACATCTCGGGATTGTCGATCAGCACCTCGGAGGTATCTGTGGTGAAATAATCCCTGATCGACTGAATGACCATATTGCTTTCCTGGTAAATCATGGACTGCGCAGAAACCTCTTTTGCCCGAGCTTCGATGGCCTTCCACAGTCGCACCAGATAGTCGGCATCACCCTGCAGCTCCTTCTTGTTCTTGCTCAAGCCCGCGGTGCGCACGATAACCCCGATAGCTTCGGGAAGCTCCAGCTCACGGGTGATGTCCTTAAGCTTCTGCCGTTCCTGCTCATCCTCGATCTTGCGGGATATGCCCGTGCGGCTGTAGCCGGGCATGAGCACCAGGTACCGGCCCGGAAGAGATATGAACGTGGTAAGCGCAGCGCCCTTGGTGCCCTTGACCTCCTTGGACACCTGCACGATAACCTCCTGACCCTTGCGCAGAATCTTGCCGGGCGGAAGCTTTCCTCTGCCCTGACTGCTGTCGGGCTCCTGGTAATAGGTGTGCCGGACTTCGTCCAGCGGCAGGAAGCCCGGTCTCGGGCCGCCGTATTCAACAAAGGCAGCGAACAGGCTCGGCTCAACCCGCTGCACCACGCCCTTGTAGATATTGCCTTTTATTTTTTCAACGTTGGTGGTTTCGACGGCAAGGTTGGAAAGAACGCCGTTTTCAATAATGGCCACCCTGCTTTCCTCGGGGTGGATAACATTGATAATCATTTTCTTGCCGGAATCAGTCGCCTTGTTCCGGCCCTTGGTCAGAATATTAAAAAGCATCAATGTAAAAACCTTTCTCTAAAAAATTTATGCATCAGTGATGGCGCGATGCGCCGGCTGCCTCATCAGGCGCCCTCAGCAGCAAAGCATGCTGTCGTATCAGACTCCCGCCGCAGCCGCCGCAGTGTTTGGGCAAGGGCGCCGGGGTCGTTTTCAAAAACCTGTGGCGGGTTTGAAACCTTGCAGTAGTTCCAGGTGCGGAAGGTAGCCTCGGCATAGGCCTCAGGAAAAGGCCCCATGCGCTTGGTGAAATCCGGGCCTTTTGTAAAAAGTATCTCCGGTTCCGGTCCGTCCAGCTGCAGCGCAACATAGGAATTTTCAAGCTTCTCTTCAAACAGTACCGCCACGATAGTTGCCATTATATAATAATACTGGAAAATCAGCCCTTTGGTCAAGGCAATTATAATTCGTCCCCATGATGCACGCTGATGCTTTTGCTTAGATTTTTTCTCTATCTTTTGCTACTATTAGGTATTGATATCCACTTCGATGAGCAGACATCTTTTATCACAAAGGAACCCATGCCGGACTATAAAGATACAGCCGCAGCGCTCGTTGCCGCCCGTGACAAGGGGCTCATAAAACCGTCTTCCTGCGCCAATGCGTGCTCATGGCTTGCCCCGTCGTTTGCTGCAATTGAAATCGACGGCAAGCTCGTGGGAGACCATATTGTCGAACTGGCGGCACAGCAGCGCTGGAATGAAATTGATAATGCGTTTTTTGAAATGAACGGATTCGGCACTGCCGGCGTGCGGGGCAAAATGGCCATCGGCACAGCCTATTTTAACAAGATAATACTGGGGCTGGGCGTCGAAGCCCATGCCCGCTACATCGAAAAAGCCCACCAGGAGAACGGCAGGCAGCAGGGCCGGGAAAAAGCCGTCATCATCGCCTATGATTCACGCCGCGGCTCATACGATCCGCAGACAAATGGGCCCGGTTTTATGGTGCGCGATGCCGCCGGCATCTATGCAGCCCACGGTATCAAAGTCTATGTGTTTGATTCGGTTGCTCCCACGCCGGAGCTGTCCTTTGCCATAGCCGAGCTTGAAGGCATTGCCCCGTATGCAGGAGGTGTTTTCACAGCCTCGCACAACCCGGCAACCGACAACGGCTTCAAGCCCTACGACTTTCATGGCGGCCAGATCGTACACAAGGGCGTGCAGCAGATCGCCGACAGCATCACCGACTACAGCGCGGTTAAGACCATGGCCTATGAGGAAGGTGTCGGGCTGGGGCTCATCGTCACGGTGGGCCCAGAGGTTGATGAGGCTTATATCGAAAAGGAAAATCAAACCGCCATATGGGTTGACGCCGCAGGCCGTTTTCTGCCCGCAAAAATCGACCCCTCTCTCAGGATAGTATTCTCGGCCCTGAACGGCACCTCGCAGCGCCTGGTGCCCCGTGTGCTTGAGCGCCGCGGATTTAACCTGCAGAACCTGTTTCCGGTCGCGGCTCAGTGCATGCCCGATGGGGATTTTCCAACCTGCCCCAAACCCAATCCCGAAGAAAAGCCGGCCCTCAATGAAGCGGTGAAGCTTGCCAATGAAACAAAGGCCGACATGCTCATCGCTACCGACCCCGATGCCGACCGCCTCGGCGTGGGCGTGCGCCTGCGGGATGATGAAAAGGCCCTGTATGCCGATGACAGCGCCGTGAAGGATGGCTACTATCTGCTCACCGGCAATCAGCAGCTCGTGCTGCTCACCGATTATATCCTGAGCCAGACCATTGCCCGCGACGGCAGCCTGCCCGCAAACAGCGTCATCTCAAAAACGCTCGTCTCGACCGATTTGGCAAAAACGATAGCCGACGCCTTCAGCGTCATGACGGTTGAGCCCCATGTGGGATTCAAGTTTCTCGGAGAAAAGCTTGCCTGGTATGCAGACAAGGCGCAGGCAGACAGACCGTACCGCAGCCTTTCCCGCCGCGAGCGCACAGCGCTGCTTTCACGCCGCAGCCTCTGCGTGCTCTTCGGCGGCGAGGAATCCTACGGCTCGCTGATTGGTGATTATGTAAAAGACAAAGATGCCATAACCGTCGGCGCCATGTTTGCCGAGATGGCGGGCTTTTACAAATTGCAGGGCAAAACCCTCATGCAGCGGCTTGAAGAAATTTTTGTGCAGTACGGCTATGCCCGGGAGGAGACCATATCCCTTGGCTATACGGGCGCAGCGGGCAATGATGTCATCAGGGCCATCATGGCGGAGCTTCGGGCATGTCCGCCGCAGCAGTTCTGCGGCAGACCGGTCATCGCGGCTATCGATTACAAAACTCCCGACGGCGGCGGCAGCCGCACAGCACTGGCCCGCAACGGCAGCCTGCTTTTTAACGATGCCGAGCCGGCCGACCCGGCGGCGCATACTGGCTACATAAGCGTGCAGGGCGTGCAGGTGCCCCTGTTCTGGCATGGCGACCATAAAACAATCGGACAAAGAGCGCTCCTGCCGGAGGCCAATATGCTTGTATACGTGCTTGCCGACGGCTCAAAAATTATCGCGCGGCCCTCGGGAACAGAGCCGAAAATCAAATTCTATGTGCTTGCCCGCGGCACGCAGGGGCATGGTAAGGGCACAGCGCAAGACAAGCAGGCCGTCAATGCATTCTTTAACAGCGTCAAGCAGGAGCTCTCGGAATATGCCGGCCGCATTGCCGGGCCGATTCTCGATAAATCCTGAGAACATGATTTCTCGATATGCTGATGACACATAAAAAAAAGGCCTTCATGCATACTGCAGAAGGGCCTTTTTTAATATATTCTGCAGCGCTTACGGTATCACGGTCTCAAGCACTGACTTCACTGCCGATTTCAAGCTGGGGTTTCGCTCAAGCGCGTCGTGTATCCAGTCTTCTTTGCCGTAATAGAGCCTGATTATCATCCTGCCGAAAGCGCTTTTGGCAAGCTTATTGTCCCGGAACCAGCGCACGGCGTCAAGCCTCGGGTTATCTTCTCCGAGCACTTTCACAAAAAAGCATTTGCGTTTACAGTTCTCGTCTGTCTGGCCGTCGCAGTTATTGTCGATGCCATCCCGGCAAATTTCATCAGCCTCCGGATGCACATCCGGGTCGGCATCATCGCAATCCTGCGCTTTTGCGCAACCCGGGCCGACACCGTATCCGTCTCCGTCAGTATCCGTGCAGACAGGAGGCGCTGTGGTCGTTGTCGTTGTCGTTGGCCGCGCAGTCGTCGTGGTGGTTGAGTTGCTGAAATTGAACGACATAACCGGGCCTGAATCGCTTATGCCGGTGATGGCCACATTGCTTGACGCTCCGCTCCACAGCCTGCTGCCGGGAGAAGTGCCGTAACTGAAAGCACGGTTATTGCCTGTTCCCGGAAAAGGGTCTCCTGCATCGCCCCTGTTGGAATTCTTTTCAAGACCCCACAGGCAGTCGGCCTGCATAAGCGCCACATGATAGTGCGCCGAAACACAGGTCGGTGATCCGGGGCCGGATTCGCATTCGCTGTCATTGATCGTTCCCCATATCGGATCTGTAATATTTTCATCAATATGCCATATAAGCAGCCCTGCGCCGGGCAGTGCAGAGTCAAAGCTCCCTGTGGTTCTTTGCCTGTTTTCAACAAGAAAATATTCTCCGCCCGCATTAGGTCTGCCGGCTAGAAACTGATACACGTCATCGTTTTCAGATGCCTGGGCTATGGTGATATTGTCCTGTACCGACGAAACAATCGTTGGAGTAACCCAGCCAAGAGCATATTTGCACCATGCATCCAGATGCGCGGGCCGGTCGCCGTCCAGTGTAACGTAGTTCCACGACCCGCCGGCCATGAGGCTCCAATTGCCGACTCCTTCAGATGTATAATCCGTATCGTAGAGATCGGGCAAACCGAGAGCATGGCCATATTCATGGGCGAAGACGCCCATGGTGCTTATGCCGCCCAAAAATATCTCGGGCATGGTTATATAGCTGTTAACGGTGACACCATCATTTGTAAGATACGCTCCGCCATCGCTGTAGCCGGAACGGTACGAATACGCTGAATTCAGGTCCCAGGAATGGGACCATATATCATTTGCATTGGGTGATGCTTCCTCGCCTGTGCCCTGATGCACAATGGCAACCTGGTCGACATAGCCGTCGCCATCCTGATCATAAGGGGCAAAATTAAAGCCCGCGGCATCGGCAGCAGCCACAGCTTCACGTACCAGCGTGCCGGGCCACCTGTCATCCCCGTAAGCATCATTCTGCCCATAATAATCATGGGGGTTGGCGGCCGTATACCAGCCTGTTATGCCGCCGGGGCCGGGGGACACCGTGAAAGCGCCGTAGGACACTTCCTCATAATAGTCTTTCATGCTGAAGGTGTCGTTGTCGAAAAGAAGACTGTGGAAATCAGCCCTTGTCGTACTGTTGTCAGTATCAGAAAAATTTACAAGAATTACTAAAAGGTTGCCGGTACCTGTGGGGGGAACGGCTTTTGAAGGCAGCGGCAATCTTTGATTGAAAAGACGTGTGCTGTCAATCTGATCAAGGGTTCTTTCACTATGACGCTGCAGCTCAGGCGGAGGCTGGTCAATGCCTGCCCTTGCCGGCAGCACTGCCGATTTCCCGGCTGCGTCACGAGCTGCATACTTCCAGTGTCTGCTCTGTTCATCGAATCTGATTGCGTAGCCGCTCGCGGTCTCCCAGCCATGCCTGTATTCATCTCCCCATTTGACAGCCTTTATT
>CAYNVA010000555.1:0-3729 GCA_964400575.1 uncultured Thermodesulfobacteriota bacterium
TGCCAAGTCATTTAATCCGCATGTCATTCTTCTCGATGTTATTATGCCTGAAATAGACGGCTATGAAGTCTGTCGCTGTTTAAAGGCTGACGGAGAGACGAAAGACATTCCCATAATCATGGTTACCAGCAAGGCTGAAATTGTAGATAAAGTAAAGGGGCTTGAACTCGGCGCCGCAGATTATGTTCAAAAACCATTCGATCATGATGAACTGCAGGCTCGAGTTGCGACTCAGGTAAAAATGAAGGTCCTGTGGGATGAACTGCAGGAAAAAAATAAATTACTTGAGGAATTAGTAAAAAAAGACGGTCTTACCAATTTGTATAATCACCGGTATTTTCATGACCGGATCGTAGAGGAGTTTAATAGGTGTAAAAGGTACGGGTTGTCAGTTAGCTGCGTTTTGATGGATATTGATTTTTTTAAAAAAATCAATGACACCTACGGACACCAGGCGGGCGATGAAATACTGAAAAAACTAGCGGAAAAAATCTTATCCAACATACGCGATGTAGATATAGCTGCTCGATACGGAGGGGAGGAGTTCGCATTGATTTTGCCTCACACAACGATTGAGAATGCTGCAAATTTTAGTGAGCGTCTGCGGCGCTGTGTTGATGAAACCGATTTTCAGTTTAATGGAATCAGTATAAAGGTAACCGTAAGCCTTGGCGTGGCCTCTCTGCCTGAAAATAAGCCCGCAACACACACTGATATAATACGCTTTGCCGATGAAGCTCTGTACGCTGCTAAAACTGCTGGAAGGAACAGGGTTGAGCTGTACCGTAATTAATACAGGTACTTTAATGAAATTATTTTTACCCTTCAAGCAGCTTTATAAATTCATCTTCGCTGAGTATTTTAACGCCCAGCGTGCTTGCTTTTGCAAGCTTGGAACCGGCATCCTCACCAGCAACAACATAATCGGTTTTTGCTGAAACGCTCGACGATGCTTTTCCACCGCGCTGCAGGACCATCTCTTCAGCTTGATGTCTGGCTACATGTCGCAGTGCTCCTGTGAAAACAAAAGTTTTACCTGTCAATACGCAATTCGGTTTGACGGCCTGTGTTGGCTGCATCACGAGGCCGGCATCCTCAAGACTCTTCAAAAGACACCGGTTTGTTTCACTGTTGAAAAACTCTATAATACTGTTTGAAACTTCCGGCCCTATCTCATGTATCTCAAGTAGTTGGTCATGTGTCGCATGTGAAAGGGCTTGAATACTGCCAAAATGAGTTGCCAGTATCTGCGCAGTATGCTCGCCTACATGCCTTATCCCAACGGCAAAAAGGACCTTTTCAAGGCCAGCTTTTTTACTTTTTACTAGGGCATTCAAGATGTTTTCCGCGGATTTTAATGCCATCCGGTCAAGGCTGAGCCATGCTTCTAAAGATAGAGTATAAAGATCAGCAACAGTGCGCACTAGATTTCTGGCAACAAGCTGATCAATCAATTTATCACCAAGTCCATCAATATTCATAGCTCTGCGCGACGCAAAATGAACAAGATTTCCTTTAAGTATGGCAGGACAGGCAGAGTTTGTGCAGCGGCATGCAGCTTCGCCTGTAACGCGTACAACTTCTTTTCCGCATTCGGGGCAAATGGCTGGCATGGCAAATATTCCTTCACTGCCTGTGCGTTTAGATCCGATTGATTTTACAAGTTCAGGGATTACATCCCCGGCCCGCTGTACAACAACGGTATCACCAATGCGGATATCTTTGCGCTCTATTTCATCCTGATTATGCAGTGTTGCACGCTGAATTTCTACTCCTGCAAGACGTACGGGCTCAAGTATGGCAACAGGCGTAAGAACGCCGGTTCTGCCAACCTGAACGATGATATCTTTGACAATAGTGCATGCCTGCTGAGGCTTAAACTTAAAGGCGATCGACCAGCGAGGGCTGCGTGAAACCTCGCCCAAACGCACCTGCAATTCAAAGCTGTTTACCTTAATGACGGCCCCATCAATTTCATACGGCAATTCATTGCGCCGCGATTCAAAGTAAGTACATGCCCCAAGGGCTTGCTGAATATTTCGGCAAGTTTTGACCAGCGAGCTGGTTTTAAGCCCAAGTTTTTTTAGTTGTGCAAGCAGTTCCCTCTGTGAGTTACACACCATCCCGTCAGCAAGGCCGGTGCTGTAAAAAATGACATCAAGACGACGGCTAGCCGTAATGCAAGGGTCGAGCTGTCGAACTGAACCTGCGGCTGAATTACGAGGATTGGCAAAAAGTGGTTCACCGTTTTCTTCACGCTCCCGATTGAGCAAATCGAATTCTTTTTTTTCCATAAAAACTTCGCCACGAACTTCGAGAAGACGAGGTGGCACAGCATCTGCTCCCGGGATAAGCACAAGCGGGATTGACTTTATTGTTCTAAGATTTTGCGTAATATTTTCACCGGTTCTGCCATCGCCACGGGTTGATCCGACAAGGAGCCTTCCGTTGACATATACCAATTCAACTGCAAGCCCATCGAGCTTGGGTTCAACAACATATTCAATATCACCCTCAGTTTCAAGAAAACGCTTGATACGCGCGTCAAATTCCAGTACTTCGCTTTCATTCATCGCATTAGCAAGACTCAGCATGGGAAGTGAATGCTCAACGGCACCAAATGCTTTTGATGGCTTGGCGCCTACACGCTGAGTTGGCGAGTCGGGCGTAACAAGTTCAGGATTTTCTTTTTCAAGCCGCCCAAGCTCTCTTAACAGCCCGTCATACTCTGCATCGGTAATTTCTGGGGCGTCCAGTACATAGTAACGATAATTATGGTACTGAAGTTTTGAGTGCAACTGCTGAATCTGTTCCTGTGGATCCATAAAGCCCGCCTAGAGATAAAAGGTATTCACCCTAATGCACCTGGCGCCGTATTTTGCCAGTCGGCCGGCATTGGCAAGGGCTATCTGCTTGAGATACACCGATTCCATGAGACCACGGCCCCGGGGTGTATGTGCACCGGTTTGCGAAAAAGTCAAAATCCTGAAATAAAATCAGGAAAAATCCTACTTTAAACCCAGATTGTAAAAAGAGGAAATCTGCAGATACTGTGCTGTGTCTCCCAGCATCTCCTCGATTCTCATAAGCTGATTATATTTGGCAATGCGGTCAGTGCGCGATGCAGAGCCTGTTTTGATTTGACCAGTGTTGCAGGCAACAGCAAGATCAGCAATAGTTGTGTCTTCAGTTTCACCGGATCGGTGTGAAATTACAGCCGTGTAATTAGCTTTTTTCGCCATTTCAATGGCATCAAGTGTTTCTGTCACAGTGCCGATCTGGTTAAGTTTGATGAGGATAGAATTTGCAATCCCCTTCTGTATACCCTGATTGAGTAGTTTGGTGTTAGTAACAAAAAGATCATCTCCAACGATTTGAATTTTTTTACCGAGACGCTGTGTCATCTTTTCCCAGCCGTTCCAGTCGTTTTCACGAGAGACTCCAAGCAGCCGTTCGTAGTATTCATCCCGGTGGTGCTCGAGGTATGCACTGATGTAGAACATCGGTGTTGACAGGATCTGCTTGTCGTAGAGGATGATGGGGACCAGCATCCGCCCGATCCTCCCGTTTCCATCGCGGAACGGATGGATGAGCTCGAACTGCGCTTTGAGCACCGCGAGCTGCACGAGCGGATCCTTTTCTTCGGTGTGCAGGTAATTCTCCCAATTGGTGAGCGCGTCCATCACGAGGTTGGGGGCAGGAGGAATGAACGTAGCCCGTTCGATGGGC
>CAYNVA010000556.1:0-3879 GCA_964400575.1 uncultured Thermodesulfobacteriota bacterium
CCCGGGGCGCTTGGGCCGACTTTGATGCATGAGCATATGTTCGTTCAGTACGGAGGGCCTTCGCCGGAGTACTGCCGCCCGGGCCGGCCACGCGACGAGGCTGTGGCCGGCTGCATGGAGTATATCGCCCAGATAAGAAGTCACGGCGTGCAAAGCCTGGTGGATCCCACCACCGTTGACCTGGGCCGCAATGCCCCGCTTCTGGCCGAGCTTGCGGCAAAAACGGGCTTTAATATTATCTGCTGCACCGGCATTTACAGCACTGCCACCTATGTGCGGCTCCGTGATCGTTTGGGCGGCAGCCCTGACGCCATTGCCGATCTATTTATACGTGAGCTTACCAGGGGCATAGGCGATACGGGGATTAAGGCCGGGTTTATCAAGGTTGTCTCCTCGGCTCCCGTCATCCGACCCGATGAACACGAGCTGCTGCTTGCCGCGGCTCAAGCCTCCGTGGCAACAGGCGCGCCGATCATCACCCACACCGATGGCGTACTCGGAGACGAGCAGCAGCGCATCATTACCGCTGCGGGTGTGCCAGCCCGCCGTATCGTCATCGGCCACAGCTGCAGCTCAACCAGCTTTGCCTATCACCACGGTATCCTTCAGGCAGGCTCCTACCTCGGCTTCGACCAGATCGGCATGGAAACCGTGCTGCCCGACGAGGTGCGCGTGGACAGCCTGCTCAAGCTCATTCATGCGGGATGGGCCTCGCGCATCATGATCTCTCACGATTCGGTCTGGCACTGGGTGGGCGGCCCGCGCATGGGCACGGGCCAGCATAAAAACTGGAAGCCCACAAACTTTTTTGAGCGTATCGTTCCCATGCTCCAGTATGGCGGCGCAACCGACGAGCATATCCAGACAATGCTCCGGGATAATCCGCGGCGTTTTTTTGCAGGCGAGGAGCTCGCGCCGGCTGCATAGGATGCAGGTGTATGGCATCACAGGTTAAGTCCACGCGCAGCCTTTGAAGAGCTTCCTTTGCCCTTGACACGCAGTGCTGGCTTTGCCTATACTGGACGAAAAAATCGGGGGCCGGGTAACCTTTCCATTGCAAAGAGGTAACTACTCAGAAGTCAGAAGTCAGAAGTCGGAAATCGGAAGTCGGAAGTCAGAAGTCGGAAATCGGAAGTCGGAAGTCAGAAGTCGGAAATCGGAAGTTAGAATCCAAAATCTGAACCCTGAACCCTGAACCCTGAACCCTGAACCCTGAGCAGTTACGCAAAGAGTAATATTTTTCGAATCCGCAACATTGCACTGCGCTGAGGTGCGAAGGAGGCATGCATGGCTGATCTTGAGAAGCTCTCAACCGTAAATCTGCTGCGCCTGCTTTCCCAGGATGAGCTCGCCCTTTTTGCAGGCGTTTGCCAGCGGGGCACTGCCTTTTCTCAGCAGGTAATCTTCAGCGAAGGCGAGCCCGGCGATACTCTGTACCTGCTTACTGCCGGCCGCGTCCAGATTATGAAGCGTATTGTTGAAGGGCAGGATGAGATGCTGCCCGTTGTTTTTCCCGGTGATGTTTTCGGTGAAATGACCTTCATGGATGCCACTCCCCGCTCGTCTTCCGCCGTTGCCCTTGACGACTCTGAAATGTATCTGGTTGAACGGCAGCGCTTTGACCAGCTGATGCTCGACAGACCGGACATGGGCTATAAAATATTGCAGCAGATGAGCTGTATTCTCACGGGCCGCCTGCGCGCCACCAGCGACCGCGTGAAAGACTGCATACAGTGGAATTTGCAGATCAGCGGCGCCTCGGCCCTCGGCATTCAGCACCTGATGTCCACCAAGCTGCAGATCGAGATTGAGCTTGTCAACGGCAGGCGCCTGAGCGGGCATATTCTGCTGGTCGTCAACACCGAACTCGGCTATCAGATTACGGTCAAGGATAGCCTCGGGCGGCTCTATGTCATTCCCTATGGCGCTATCAATTATATAGCTGTCATGGAGGATGATTTTACCACTACTCTCCAGGAGTAAGGCATGGCTGCTTTAGATCCTTTTTTAAAATCTCTTGTGCAGCAGGGCGGCTCCGACCTGCATATGGCCTCAGGCCTTCAGCCCGTTATGCGTATTCATGGAGAAATGGTGCGCGTTAAATACAAGGAACTTGTCCACGAGGAGCTCAAGCAGACACTGTTTGAGCTCATTGACGAGGGGAAAAAGAAGGTGTTTGAGGAGACGGGTGATCTGGATTTTGCCTATGAAATTGAGGGCGTGGCGCGGTTCAGAGTCAATTTTTTCATGCAAAAGCGCGGCATTGCATCCGTGTTCCGGCAGATTCCGAGCAAAGTGCAGACCGCCGATGAACTGGGCCTGCCGGCGGTCTGTAAAGAGCTGGCACTGCTTGAAAAGGGCCTGGTTCTGGTTACCGGCCCAACGGGCAGCGGCAAGTCTACAACACTTGCCGCCATTATCGACTATGCCAATAAAAACCGTAAAGATCACATAATTACCATTGAAGACCCTATTGAGTTTGTGCATCAGAGCCAGGGCTGCGTGGTGAACCACCGCGAGGTGGGGCCCCATACCAAATCCTTCAGCGCAGCCCTGCGCGCAGCCCTGCGTGAGGATCCCGACATCATCATGGTCGGGGAACTTCGCGACCTTGAAACCATTTCACTTGCGCTGGAGGCTGCGGCTACCGGCCACCTCGTATTCGGCACGCTGCATACCCAGAGCGCCACCAAAACCGTTGATCGTGTCATCAATGTTTTTTCCTCTGATGAGCAGGCTCAAATACGCACCACGCTGTCAGAGGCACTGAAGGCCGTCGTGGCCCAGACCCTGTTCAAGCGGGTTGACAAACCCGGCCGCATTCCGGCCCTTGAGGTCATGCTGTGCACGCCCGCTGTGGCCAACCTGATTCGTGAAGGCAAAACATTCCAGCTGTCAACCGCCATACAGACAGGCCGCAATCTCGGCATGCAGTCACTGGATGACTCCATTATGGAGCTGCTCAAAAAAAATATTGTGGCCCCCGATGATGCCTATCGCAAGTCAATAGATAAAACAAAGTTCAAGCCGTTTCTGAAAGCACAGCCGAGCGTTCTGGAGTAGGTGTGCTGCACAGTTGGTGTATAAAACAACTTATGCCAAAGGGGGATGTATGCACAGAAACATCATGACAGTGGCCGTATGTCTGGTAACGGTCGGAGTGGTGCTGCTGGCAGCCGGTGCTGCCGAGGCAAACAAGTCATCGGTTGCCATAGAAACTCCGAGCTCTGCTGGCACGAGCGGCAAGGCTGTGCTGAAGATCACGGTTTCGCACAGCGGCAATAATTTTTTGCACCATACCGATTGGGTGCGGGTGCGGGCCGACGGCAAGGAGATTGCACGGTGGAATTTTTCATGGAGAAACCTGCCCGAAAGTGCGGTTTTCACCCGTGAAGTTACGGTGGACGCTGCCGGGGCAATGGCAGTCGAGGCTGAGGCAGACTGTAATATTCACGGCAGCAAGGGCCCTGCAAAGATAACGCTCACGCCGCCCGGCAAGGCCCAATGAAAAAGTACTTTTAATGATGGCTGAAAGCACCCAGGGATATAAATATTACGTTCCCATAGCTTTTTCTTTAAATAATTATAATGATTGACACGGCGCATATTGTTTAGTATCTAAACCGCAACTTTTCCCGGCGAAAATGCGCACTCTACTGACAAGCATGCATAAAACACAGCTGCTGCATGCGTGAGTTTCTGTTTGAAATAAAAAAGGATTTTGGTCGGTTAGGTTATACAAAACAACAAATACGTTAAAGGAGAATGTTCATGAAAAAAGCAAGATTTGCTCTCGCGGTGGCGTGCCTCTGTCTTTCTCTGGCCATGGTATGCCCCCAGGCACATGCGCTGAACGAAGTGCTGACAATGGATCCCGGC
>CAYNVA010000557.1:0-12634 GCA_964400575.1 uncultured Thermodesulfobacteriota bacterium
GCAGGCCGCGCCATACGAATGCCCGAGCATCATGAGCTTGCCCGTATCAACCTTTTGATAGAAGGGCGAGGAGCTGTTGTCGTTCTGGGCCTTCATATAATCGATATAGTCCTGCATCTGGGTTCCTTCGGAGAAAAGGCCGTCAGTTTCATAGGTACCCAGCATAAATTTATGATAATGATTCGGCACGGCTACAATAAAGCCGTATTTTGCAACTTCACGGGCAAACATGGAATAATACTGCTTGCCGCATCTGCCGCCCTGCAGCAGCAGCGCCATGGGAAGCCGGGTGGTGTTATCTATACCGGTCGGATAGTAGATATCGGCAGGGTCATTGTTTCTGCCGAAAACGGTTTCAAAGGTTTCAACCTCGGCATACGCAGCTGCAGGTGTTGTCGCGTTGTCAGGGGCGGTACAGTTGTCGGGCGGCTCGGGCTTGCAGCCGGCGTTCGCAAAAAAACCCGCTGCGATCATGAAGCTCAGTAACAGACCGAAAAATCTTTTTTGGCTCATGTGTCTCATCATCTCTCCCTTTTTATTATTCTATTAACCGCATCAATGGTTGGTTCCATCCACCCTGCCCGGCTGTAGTTCTCAGGATGCGTATCGCGCACCTCAAAGATTCATTGCGGCGGATTTCATCCACCCAACGGGTTTGCGTTTCTCCGCAGGGGCGGTTCGCGAACCGCCCCTGCAAAAATGCATTCATTTTATTGCCCGTCATTCCAGCGCACGCCGGAATCCAGAACGAGGGTGGGTGCAGTCCGCCGCGGCGAACGAACGGATCGCGCACACATAATAAGCTCCAACAAGTGAATGAGCACCGCACCATTAATTAAAAAACTTCACTTTGCAAGCGCTTCGGCCTTGGTGAAAAGCTCCTGCAGCGACTGCCCGGTTGCCGAACCCTGCACCTGAAAGGCAATTATGCCCTCGCGGTCAAGCAGAAAGGCATACCCGTAGCGCGGGTCAAGGTGCAGGGCGGTGAGATATTTCTCCACATCGCCGTACATGGTCACTACATGTTTATGCTTGAATGAGGGAATGCCCCCGCGCATGCCGCCGTCTATGACGAACTTCATGAATTTATAGCCCGAGGAGATCATGGGAATTTCGTAAAACATGAACCCGTCGCGTTTGCCGAACTTCTCGTAGAACGGGTTGAGCCATGAGTCCAGTTGGCTCTGGCTTTCGCGCAGAAACGCAACCGCTACAAGCGTCACCTTGCCGCGGCACGATTCAGGTATCGACTCCTTGGTGCCTGCAAGCGAGTCTGCCGTCACATTCGGAAACTTCATGCCGATGTTTGCGCTGTCCATCTTCTGTGCCTCCACTGATGATGTTTTCTGTGTTTGGGCTGCGGCCGCCTGCCCAAGCAGCAGCACTGCCACAACAACAAAAACCGCAGCCATGCAAAGCACTGATGCAGGTTCGATACGTTTTTTCATTGAGCAATCCTCCATTATTGTTTTTTTCGCAGCGCCTGCGGTGAACGCTATTAATACATACCCGCCATCATGTACAGGGCAACGCCGAGCTGAAACGCCCGCTCAAGGTCGCCCTGTTTTTTTGCCGCATCGCCGGGCATCATATTGCCCGAGCTGATCACATCGCCCACGCGCCGCAGACCGAAGTCCATCAGGTTGCGCTCCAGCACTGCATGCACCAGTGCCGAAGAAAAGATGGGGTCGCCCTGGCTGATGACGATAGCGGCTTTTTTATCTTTGAGCGCTGAGGTGAAGCCGCCGCCAATGATGCGGCCTTCAGGGTCCTTATCCGGCAGAAACTGCATAATCGGCAGCATGCGCGACAGAAAAGTCAAAAGCGGTGCGCTCACCGTGCGCATGTGATTGGGAGTGGCGAAAATAAAGGCGTCGGAGCCGGCCATCCGCTCAAGGATCTCGGCCATGTCGTCCTTGATGATGCACCTTTTGGTGCCGGGCGGCGGGAACGTGCATGAGAGGCAGCCCGTGCAATACTCGATCTTCTTTTCGGTCACAAAGATTTTCTCAACCTCTGCCAGCGTTTTGCTGAGATAGCCTTCAATGACTTTATCTGCCAGCGCTTCGGTATTGCCATTGCGGCGGGGGCTGCCGATGATCGCCATCAGTTGCATGGAGTGCTCTCCTTAAGATTGTTTTTCTTCAGCCCGCCACTGTGCAAGACGGGTCTGGATGAATTCCATGATGCGCTCATGCTCGTGCCTGCCCTGGCCTTTAATCTCAATGGGCTCGCCGAACTCAAAATATATCGTCTTCTCAAGATGCAGGGGCCCGAAGTCCTTTATAAGCATGCCATTGCCCCAGAAATCTGTCTTGACAGCCATGGGGATAACCGGTACGCCCGCACGTTTGGCAAGCTTGACCCCGAGGCTGTTGAATTTCTCAGGGATGAACTCCACGCTGCGCGTTGCCTGGGGGAATATAATGACTGAGCAGCCCGAAGCGATTTTTTCCGAGCCCTGCATGAGCACCTGCTTCAAGTCTTCTGCCGGGCTTTTGCGCGTGACACTGATGCATCGTTTTACATAGGCGCCGAAAAACGGCACAGTCTGCAGCTGCTCTTTGATAACGTATACAACCTTTTTGAAAGGAAAAATAATCCCTATCGGCACCTGCGTTTCAAGCATGCTCATATGATTGCCTACGAATACGACAGGGCCGTCGACTTTGCGCAGATTGTCAAGGCCGGTGATATGAAACCTGCCCCCGCAGTCCTCAACAATTTTAAACATGTCGAAGGATGCCTGGCTCCAGGTTTCATGGTCTAAGCCCTTGCGGGCGATGTTCCAGTAGCGCAGCACCACGCAGATAAACCGCACAACATAATAGATGCGGCTGCGCAGCAGCAGCCTGTGCATCAGTTTTTCCCTGCCCGGCGGCGTGATATAGGTGTCGGCAGCAAACGGAATATGTTTCACGACGCAACTCCTTTGAAAAATCTCTCCTGTCAGCGCAGAAATACTAGCACAAAAAAAAACCTTGCGCCAGAGACTCCGGCTATCCTCTCTTCTGCAGCTCGAAAATCACATAGTTTGCCGCCATGAGCCCCACGATCCCGGGAATGGTGGGCATGCTCGGCAGCGACCTTCGGCGCCTGCCGCGGATATAGGCATCCGTTGATTCAACCATTGGCTCGGGCGCTGGCAGGCGCGACTCGCGGGGCAGCTCGGGAGAATAAATGACCGGTACATCGTCACTGATGCCTTTGGCGCGCAGGTGACGCCGCAATGCCCGGGCAAGAGGGCAGTTGACCGTTTTGTTCAGGCTGGTAAGCTGCAATTGAAAAGGATCGGTTCTGCTGGAAGCTCCCAGGGCGGAAATCATGGGTATGGCTTTTTCCGTGCAGTGGCGGATAAGCTGCCCCTTGGGGTTCAAGCTGTCGATGGCGTCGATGACAAAATCGATATCGCCGGGAAGAAGCTCCTCGGCAGTGTCAAAATCGAAAAAAACCTGCACCGGCTCAAGCCGGAGCTGCGGATTGATCGCCCGCAGTCGCTCGGCAGCAGCCTGCGTCTTTGTCATCCCGACAGTTGTGGAAAGCGCAATGAGCTGGCGGTTGCAGTCGGAGGGTTTTACCTTATCGCAATCAATGATGCGAAGCCTTCCCACTCCGGCACGAACCAGGGCCTCTGCGGCATAGGATCCCACGCCACCGAGCCCCACCACGGCCACGAAACTCTCCTGCAGCTTTTGAAAGCCCTCCTCTCCGAAGAGCATTTTATTTCTGATGAACGGGTCGTTCTGCAGGTCCATGGTTATAGGCAACAGTAAAAAATTAAATAGCGGTGTCGTATCATTTTTTTTTATGTAGGGGCGGGCTTTAGGCCCGCCCGCGGGAGGGGATAAACCCCTCCGCTACCTCTGCTAATCCATAATTAGAAGCTGCAGGGTACAGGCATGCCTGTACCCTGCAGGCCAAACAGCCGCCGGGCATTGTCGCTTGTTGCCTGCGCGATCTCCTCAAAGGTGCTGCCGCGAAGCCCGGCGATTTTACGGGCCACCTCAAGGGTATGCCGAGGCTCGACCTGCGAGGCAAGCGTGGTTTCCGTTGCGATGGATGGCGCGTCGGTCTCAAGAAGAATATTCTCGAGCGGAATGCCTGCCGCGGTCCGGTGATACTTCTTGGCCGTTGAACGCGTAACCGAGCCTGAGAATGCGATATGAAAACCGAGCTCTATAAACCGCAGCGCAAAATCCCTGCCCCCGGAAAATGAGTGCAGCACGCCGCGCAATCTGCCCGTGTAGCCTTCCATAATTTTCAACAGCTCGCCATGGGCTTTGCGGGAGTGCACCAGCACGGGCAGGTGCAGCTCTGAAGCAAGATCAAGCTGAAGCTTGAAAATCGCCAGCTGCGCTTCAGGGGGAGGGCATTCGGGCGAAAAATCAAGCCCGATCTCCCCTGCTGCTACTGTGCCGGGCTGCACAAGATACCCTCTGAGTTCATCGATGTCCAGCCCCTGGCCAGCAAACCAGGGATGCAGGCCGTAGGCTGGGAAAATGAAATCAGGATACTGCCGCGCAATGGCCGCTGTGCGCGGCAGCGACGCCCGGTCATAGGCAGGCACTATGCATGCGCCAACACCGGCTGCCCGCGCTCGGGCAATCACGTCGGCAAGCGTTTCAGCATATGCAGGATCATTTAAATGGCAGTGGGTATCGATGAGCATAAAAAAGCCTGCGTGCTTGCAAGCTTGCCGGCCTGCAAGCTTACAAAGCAAATATCAGCCAGTTCTTATCTCCGGCCTTTGCAAAGCGGATGAGGCAGAAGCGGCCGCTCAGCTTTTTGCCGTGCAGGGCAAAAACAATCTTGCCGGGCTGCCACTGCTCTTCTTCATAAGCGCCGCAGTCCCATATTTCAACCGTGCCTGCGCCATACTGCCCCTCTGGAATCTCTCCCTCAAAACCTGCATACGAAAGCGCGTGGTCTTCCACCTCAACAGCAAGCCGCTTTACACCTTTTGCAGGCACTATGCCTTTGGGCACGGCCCAGCTCTTGAGCACACCGTCTTTCTCAAGCCTGAAGTCATAATGCAGGGTGCTGGCATAATGCTTGTGCACGACAAAGACCGGCATGGCCGTACCCCCTAAAAAGTTCTTTGTAAAAAGCATGGGTGCAGGTATAAAACTTCTGCTGCCGATTATACACAACCACAGAACAAGAGCAACCGTGAAAGAGCTGTCCTGCTTCAGCATAGGTCATTCTAACCGCAGCATCGACGACTTTACGAGTCTGCTCACAGCCGGTGGCATCACCTGCGTGGTCGATGTGCGCAGCTCTCCCTACAGCCGCCGCCATCCGCAGTTCAACCGCGAAAGTATAAAAACCGACCTGCAGCTTGCCGGCATACAGTACCTGTATCTCGGCGACAGCCTCGGCGCCCGCCACAGCAGGCCCTCGGTGCTCACCCCGGATGGCAAGGTCGATTTCAGCCGCGTGCGTCTCATGCCCGCATTTCAGGCAGGCATCGACAGGGTCATCAGCGGCATTCAAAAAGGCCTGTGCATCGCAATCATGTGCGCAGAGCGCGACCCGTTTGACTGCCACCGCTTCGTTCTTGTCTCCCGCGAGCTTGCAGGCCGGGGTGTGCGCGTCGAGCATATCCTTTCTCCCGGGCAGGCCATCTCGCAACAGGAGCTTGAGCGTCAGCTTCTGGAAAAATACGGCCTGCACCGCTACCAGCCCGGGCTTTTCGAACAGCCCAAACAAAAAGACGAGCTTCTTGCGCAGGCCTACGGGTTGCGCAACCGCGACATCGCCTACAGTGCTGAAACGGTTGAGCAGCTGTCCGAAAAAAAGGACGGGCGCCCCATTCGCCCAGTTGATTAACTATCAGATTTTGCTTGTTTTTTGACTATGCGGTGTTTGATAATTTGGACACATTTTTTTGGGGTTTTTACGCTGATTGTAAAAATAGCATGCTATAATAACAGGTTAGTTGTATGAGCGCACATCTGGCACGGCTTGTGTGTAGATGAGTAAAGCATGTACTAATTACTACACAAGGAGCGAAGCTATGAAGACAATGCGATGGATGTTGTACCTGGTTGTTGCTGTGCTGTTTACTGCGGCTGCCCCTGCATCCGGACAGCAGCAGAAACAGCCCATTCTGGTAGGCCATATCGACCATGTGGAAGGGCAGTTGCTGCGCTACGTGCCCGAAAATAAGGATTGGGTGGCCACAGTGAAGGATGCGCCTTTCGGGATGGAGGATACGCTCTATGCCGACAAAAACACGCGCGCCGAAATCATCATGCCCAACAACACCATGCTGCGCATTGGCGGCAACGCGCAGGCGCAGATGCTGCGGCTGGCCGAAGATATGACCGAAATCGATGTAGCCTCGGGCACGGCGCGGTTCTACAACAACAGTTCAAACAATATCATCAGGGCCACGACCCCGTTCGGGGCGGTTGTGGCGCCTGCCCGCACAAGCTTTGACCTGTATGTGGGCGACGAATCAGTCGAGGTGATCGGACTGCAGGGCACGGTCGAGTTTGTCCATTCTGCGGGCACGACAAAATATGAGGTCATTGCCGGATCATCATCCATTGTAGCAAACCGCTCGCAGGTGGCATCCGGAGAGGGCATGGCCGATGCTTCCTGGAACGGCTGGAACACCGAGCGCGACCGCATCTGGGAGCAGCGGCTTGCCCACAAGAGCGAGACCGTGCGTTACCTGCCGCAACAGCTGCACAGCGAGGCCTATGTTCTTGAAGAGCAGGGCAGCTGGGAAAGTGTCAATTACGATGGCGGGCAGCGTCAATTCTGGCGGCCCACCCATGTCAGCGCCGGCTGGGCGCCATATACCTACGGCCGCTGGACCACGTGGTACGGGGATAATTGCTGGATACCCGCAGAGCCCTTCGGCTATGTGACGCATCACTACGGCTCATGGGTATATGTGGACGCAAGAAGCTGCTGGTACTGGTCGCCGCCGGTCGTGGCGGTGGGCATTGCGGCGGTGCCGTCATACACGATCAGCTATGGCTGGTATCCGGGCCGCGTGTCATGGATCTATACGGAAACCTATGTCGGCTGGGTGCCCCTTGCCCCGTATGAGCCCTACTACTGCCACAATTACTGGGGCCCCGCGGCTATCGTCGAGATAAATATCTACGATGATCACCGTGGCCGTCGGCACGATGATGATCACCATGGCCGGTACGATGACTATCACGGCAAGCACCATTATGAGGATCATGCCGTAGTGGTAAACCAGAACAACTTCTACTCGGTCAACAATTACAACGATGTGCGAATCGGTAAAGTCGACCGGGCAACAATTGCGAAAACCTACCGCGGCGCTCCGATGGTGAATAATCTTGTGCTCAAGAATCACAAAAGCAGTCTTGGACAATATAATTTCGCCGATATTAATGTACACCAGAAACCGCATCAGACCGTGCTCGAGCGCATCCGGCAAAATCTCGCCGCTGCAAAGCGCGGCAACACGCAGAACGCATCGGCCATTGCGCAGAAGCTTGGGCGAATGAACTCTGGCAAGCCTGCTGAAGGCAGCACCATGAAAGGCCGGCCCCTGCAGGTGACCGATAAGCTGGTCCCTGATCGCGATGTTCATAAACCTAAAGCATTTACGCCTTTTGCCACCCGCGAACTCAAACCGTCGGGACAGGTGCGACCCGAGCAGCATGAAGCAAAAGAGCTGCTGCGGGAAAAGTCGTCTTTTGATGCTGACCGGGGAAGGCCTGAACGCAAAGGATTGGACGGTGAGCAAAAACCCGATCAGGGTAGCCAAAAACCCCGGTTGCCGGAGGCGGGAAAAGACCGCCCCGAGCCTGACAGAGACAGGCTGCGCCCCCCTCGCAATGATGAAGACAAGGGGCCTGGCGTTCATGAACAGAAGCCGGTTCGTGAGCCTGACGAAAAAAAGCCCGGTATGCGGCCCGACCGTGATGAAGCTCGTCCGGAACGGCCAGCAAGGCCCGAGCTGTATCAGAAGCCGGATGCTCAGGATGATGCACGGCCCGCAAGGCCCGAGCGTCCTGTATTCAATAAGCCTGAGGGATCTCGACCTCAGCCGCTGCGGGATGATGATCGTCCGACACAACCAACAAGGCCCGAGCGCTATCAGAAGCCGGAACCGGCCAGACCCCAGGTCGACCGCAATGAGCGACCAGCTCGACCCGAACCCCGAGTGGAGCAGCCGCGAACAATACAACAGCCAAGGCAAGCTCCACCGGAACCGCGACAGCAGCCGCGAACAATACAGCAGCCAAGACAAACCACCCCTGAGCCGCGACAGCAGCCGTCTGTTTCAAGGCCCGAGACGCATACTCCGGCACAGCCCCGGACTGAGCAGCCGTCTGGCCGTCGCCAACAGAAAGCGCCGCAGCCCGACCAGCAGCAGCCTGGTGCCCCGCGCGGGTTTCAGCGTTAGGCATAATTGAAGAAATGAGACTTTTGACTCACCGGTAACCAGAAGACAAAAAAGCCGATGCATAAAGCATCGGCTTTTTTTGTAATGGAAAAAAGCAGGAGGGTGGATGAAGGGACTTGAACCCTCGGCCCCCAGGGCCACAACCTGGTGCTCTAACCACTGAGCTACACCCACCACTGATTTTATAACTTATTGTATAGAGAGCACTGCTTCGGCGTAGTTCCCAAGGCGCTGTATGGCGCGCCTGGAGGGACTCGAACCCCCGACCCACGGCTTAGAAGGCCGTTGCTCTATCCGGCTGAGCTACAGGCGCATCGCCGAGTTAGAAACTATACCATAATAAATTTTTTTGTCAAAAATTATATACACTTACGCCCGGTTCTGGTATTCGATAGAGTGTGTATGTCTGCACATATTTTCATAATAATTGCCGGCACTGAAACAATGCCGCGTTCTGCAAATCGCGAGCTCAAGGAGCAGCTATGCAATCTTCAAAAAACGCCCTGGTACTCTACTACAGCCGGACCGGCAACTGCAGGGCCGTGGCGCAAGCCATCGGAAAAACGGTAACCTGCCCGGTTCAGGAAATCAAAGACTTGAAAAACCGTGCGGGTTTCTGGGGATTCATAAGCGGCATGATCGACATCCGCAAACGCCCGATCACCGACATCGAGCCCAAAGAGGTCAACCTGTCGGCCTACGATACGATCTATCTGGGCTCGCCCATCTGGGGCATGCGCTTCGCCCCCGCGATTACCACCGTGCTCAATGCCTTTGATTTCAAGGGCAAAAAAATGGTGCTCTTTGCCGTTGTGACAGAAAAATACAAACAGGCACAGCTTGATGCCTACGCGCAGTCACTGTCGGAAAAAGGCGCGCAGGTAACCGGTACGTTTGTTCTAAAAACGAGAGGAAAAACCAGTGCGCAGATGAAGCAAGAGGCAAAAACAATGCTTGAAATTTCACCAGTTGCGTCATGAGGCACAAGCTATGACAACTACGCTGCTTGTTAGTATTCTCATATGTGCTGCCGCAGGGGCAGCTGCCGGGTTCATCCTTCTTTTTACCCGGTCAAATAAAGAGCTTTCAAAAATCCAGACGCTTCTTGAAGGCTTTGAGAAAAACCAGCAGCGGATCGAGGCTGCGCTCAAGGCCGAGATGGCGCAGGGCCGCAGCGAGGCCGGGCATACTGCCCAGCTTGCCCGGCAGGAGCTTACGGCAGGGTTTAAAACGCTGGGGGATTCGCTGCTGTCGCGCATGACCGATATTGCAACGCTGCAGAAGCAGCAGCTGGACACTTTTTCAAACCAGCTCACGGCGCTCACCAGAGTCAATGAAGAAAAGCTCGAGGCTGTGCGCCTGACCGTGGAGCAGCGGCTCCAGCTGCTGCAGGAAGACAACAGCCGAAAGCTTGAGTCTATGCGCCAGACGGTTGATGAAAAGCTGCACGCAACGCTGGAGCAGCGGCTGGGCGAATCGTTCAAGCTCGTGGGCGAGCGGCTCGAGCAGGTGCACCGCGGGCTGGGTGAAATGCAAAGCTTAGCCGCCGGCGTTGGAGATCTTAAAAAAGTGCTCACCAATGTAAAAACACGGGGCACCTGGGGCGAGATGAGCCTGGGGTTCCTGCTTGAGGAGCTTTTCACCCGTGACCAGTATGCCGCCAATGTCGCCACCAAAAAAGGCAGCGCTGACCGGGTTGAGTTTGCCATACGGCTGCCGGGCCGTGAGCCCGACGACAGCGAAGTGTGGCTCCCGATTGATGCCAAGTTTCCCGATGCCGATTACCAGAAGCTTCTTGAGGCACAGGAGAAAGCCGACCCGGCTCTTGTGGAAGAGGCGTCAAAAAACCTTGAACGGTTTATAAAGAACGAGGCAAAAAAGATTCAGGAGAAATATATCGACCCGCCGCACACGACCGACTTCGCCGTTATGTATCTTCCGGTCGAAAGCCTCTATGCCGAGGTGCTCCGGCGGCCCGGTCTGGCTGAAGCTCTGCAGCATGATCACCGCATCGTGGTAACGGGCCCCACAACGCTTGCCGCGCTTCTTAACAGCCTGCAGATGGGCTTCCGAACGCTCACGATTGAAAAGCGGTCAAGCGAGGTGTGGTCGCTTTTAGGGACGGTAAAAAAAGAGTTCGGCAATTTCGGCGATCTGCTGGACAAAACCCACAAAAAACTGCAGGAGGCCAGCAACACCATCGAGGACGCCTCCCGCAAATCCCGCACCATCGAGCGCAAACTGAAAGGTGTGCAGGAACTGCCTGCCGACACGCCCCTGCCCCTCCTCGCCGGCCTTGACGATGATAAGGAAGTTTGACAGCGCCATTCTTTAATGGTAATAGAATATGTCTTTGCGATACCAATTAGAGTTCCTGCAGGAGCGGCTTCAGCCGCGAACAATGCACCACAACTTTTCGCTGCTGAAGCCGCTCCTGCAATTTAACAATGAGCACGTGATCCATTATGAACGCCATTGAAGTCGCCCACCTGACCAAATACTACAGCAATGCCCGCGGCGTCATCGACCTGTCATTTGACGTGAACAAGGGCGAGATCATGGGATTTCTCGGGCCCAACGGCTCGGGCAAAACCACGACCATGCGCATGCTCACCTGCTTCTTCCCCCCGACCAGCGGAACGGCGCGCATCTGCGGCCATGATATTTTAAAAGAGCCCCTGGAAGTGCGCCGCAAGATCGGGTACCTTCCGGAAAGCGTGCCCCTGTATCTTGACATGCCCGTGCGCAACTACCTGCGCTTCTTCGCCGAAGTACGGGGCATCGCCAGCCGGCAGCGCACGGCCCGAATTGACGAGGTGCTTGACAAATGCAGCCTTACCCATGTGGCCCACCGCCTTATCGGCAAGCTCTCCAAAGGGTACCGCCAGCGCGTGGGCATTGCGCAGGCGCTGCTGCACGACCCGGAAGTGCTCATCCTGGATGAGCCAACCATCGGCCTTGACCCAGCTCAGATCATTGAAGTACGTGACATGATCCGAGAACTTGGAAAAGAACGCACCATTCTTTTATCAACACACATCCTTTCGGAGGCTCAGCAAATCTGTAACCGCGTATTAATCATTAACAATGGTCACATTGTTGCTGAGGATACCCCTGAAAGACTTCAAACCCGCCTCTCTGGAGCCCAACGCGTATGGGTTAAAGTGCGCGGCGACTCGGAGGATGTCGCTTCAGTGGTGGCAGCAACTCCAGGCGTGACACTGGTTCTACCTGGCCAGAATGGAGAATTGGAATTTGAAACAGCCCTTGGGGAAGACATCCGGGCTCTGGTTGCAAAAACCATCATTTCTGCCGGCTATGATTTATTGGAATTCCACACGATGAGCCTTAGTCTGGAAGAAATATTCCTGCAATTGATTCGGGAGGAAGAAAGTTCCCATTTGGATGAATCCTCAACGAATTCGCTCAAAAGCGGAGAGGGAATCAAATATGCGTAATATTTGGACGATTGCCCGCCGCGAGCTGAAATTATATTTCATCAGCCCCATCGCTTACATTGTAATGCTGGTAACACTTTTAATCCTCGGCCTAATATTCTACGTGAGTATTATGGATGCCTATATGCAGCAATATACTCCCCCGACGATTCAAGTCGTCATCGGACCACTGGTCACAATTTTTCTGTTCTCTGTTCCTGCACTCACAATGCGAACAATCGCAGATGAAACACGCTCAGGAACTTTGGAAATCATGATGACCTCGCCAGTCCGCGACTGGGAGTTGGTCATTGGCAAATGGCTGGGTACAACACTTTTCTATTTGATCCTCCTTGCCATTACCTGGGTCTTTGCATTTATGCTTAATCTAATTGTTATTCCTGGCATCGATCAAGGGTTGTTGGTTAGTAATTATCTGGGACTATTTCTTTTGACAGGTCTTTTTATTTCTATAGGGGTGTTCGCATCTTCATTATTTAGCAATCAAATCGCCGCATTCTTCACGGGAATGGGTCTCCTGCTCCTCCTCTGGCTGATTGGCCTTCCCGCTCAGGTGATGGGTATTTATGGAAGTAGTCTATTAAGTTATCTGGATATTGGTAGCCACTTTTACAATTCCTTCTATCTGGGTGTGATTGATTTAAAGGATGTAACATATTACATCACCGGCATTGCCCTTTTCCTAGTTCTAGCAAAAGCTGCAATTGAAATTAGGAGATGGCGTTAATGAAATCGAATTTGAAACGCTTCGCTCCTTTCGGAATTTACCTGGCGG
>CAYNVA010000558.1:0-2059 GCA_964400575.1 uncultured Thermodesulfobacteriota bacterium
CCACCAAAAACATGCCTTTTAAAACACGCTCTAAGACAATTGCCATGAACGGCTGCCTGATGCATGCAGCCGCATCAGAGGCAAGCACGACTCTCGGCAATCGGACGCTATGCCGCCCTGCCGCATATAATGCCGGAATCATTGGGACCGGTGAAATCAAGACGCTGAATATGCTGCACGCCAGCCTGCTCAAGCATGTGCCGCAGCTGCGCTTCGGAATATGACTGCCCGCCTTTTGTGGCCACGAGCATATTGAGAGAAAAAACAGCGGGGAATGCCGGGCCTGCCAGGTCGTCATTCAGAATAAAGTCATGTATATAGATAGCTCCGCCGGGGTTCAGCGCTGCTGCTGCTTTGCTGATGAGCTTCTGACAATCAGCCGGGCCTTCGGCATGCAGGATCTGGGATAGCCAGACCGCATCATAGGTTCCGGGGATATCTTGCGTATCATAATTGCCCGGGATGAACGAGACTCGATCGGAAAGGCCTGCCAAAGCTATGGTGCGCCGGGCATACTGGCCGGATTCGGGCAGATCAAACACACAGGCTTGCAGGCCGGGGTTTTTCAAACAGAAATTAATGGCATAGGTGCCGGGCCCGCCGCCCAGATCAAGCAGGCTGCCCGCGCCGGCAAGATCGACAATGGCGGCAATTCTCGGGGCCAGGGCAGATGCCAGGTTGTGCATGCCCATAAGAAAGCTCTCGCGCTCATCTTCAGTCTTTTCATAGACCGAGGAAACCTGCGATCCGGTCCGTATGACCTGCGGCAAGCGCCACCACGACGCAACGGTATGATAGAAATGGGTTATGATATAACCGATATATTCCGGGGAGCTCTTCACCAGGTAGCGCCGGGCCGGCTCGGCATTCTGAAACAGTCCGCCCTGTTTTTCGAGAAGGCCCATGGCCGCAAGCGCATTGCAGAGCATGGCCACTGCGCGGGCATCAGCACCGAGCTCGCGGGAAAGATCATCGGGCCGAGCAGCGCCGCCCGCGATGCAGGAAAACACATCGAGCTTCACCGCGGTCTGCAGCGTAATGGCCTCCCAGCAGGATGCGGCAGTGCTTAAAAGATTTTTGGGGGTCCAGGTTTGGCTATCGTTCATTGCACAGCAGCTCCTTTCAATTTTAAAGCCTTTTTCTTTTTCCTGTAGCCTCTCTTTTCTGTCATCTCGACCGAAGGGAGAGATCTTTTAAGATTTCCCCCTTCGGTCGAAATGGCAATTCGGCTACAGTATTTAGAAAAATGCTCTAAATTTTGGAATCTGAATTTTGGATTTTAGATCAAAAAATTAGAAGCTCAATCCAAAATTCGCAATCCAAAATCCAAAATCAATTATTGAGCGAATGCAGCGGCGCCGGTATTCTGCCGCCCCTGGCCACAAACGAAGCAGAGGTGCCTACGGTCGGGATATCCATGATGGCGGTTTCTCCGAACAACCCCCCGAACACGGCCATATCACCGGCCTTTTTGCCCGGCACAGGAATCAGCCGCACGCCCGTGGTCTTGTTGTTGACCATGCCGATGGCAGCCTCATCGGCAATGATGGCGGCAATCGTGTCGGCATCGGTATCGCCAGGTATGGCGATCATGTCAAGGCCAACAGAGCAGACGCTGGTCATGGCCTCGAGCTTTTCAAGGCGCAGGGTGCCCTGCTGCACGGCATGTGCCAGCGCACGGTCTTCCGACACGGGAATAAATGCACCGCTCATGCCCCCGACCGATGAGGACGCAAAAAGCCCGCCTTTTTTAACCGCATCATTTAAAAGCGCAAGAGCGGCTGTAGAGCCCGGCGCACCCAGAACCGTTATGCCCATAGCCTGCAGGATTTCACCCACGCTGTCGCCCATTTTGGGGGTCGGGGCAAGAGAGAGATCGACTATGCCGAAGGGAAAGCCCAGGGCCGATGCCACCTCGCGGCCGATGAGCTCGCCGACACGCGTGACGCGAAACGATGTTGTTTTAATCTCTTCTGCAACCTGGCCCAGATCAGGCGATTTGCCCATGGCAATGAACCGCTCAAGGGCGCGCTTCACCACTCCCGGCCCGCTGACGCCG
>CAYNVA010000559.1:0-10904 GCA_964400575.1 uncultured Thermodesulfobacteriota bacterium
GTTGAAATGCTTGAAATGATAGTAGGTAATTCCGAGCAGTATGCAAAAGAAAACGGCTATGCCGAGGTATCCATGAAGTCCATGCGAGAGCAGATGCAGAAGCTCGGGATGGATCTTGATGAAATGATGGAGTCTTTATAAGAGGGTGTTTTAAAAGGCATGTTTTTGGTGGATTCGCCCTGAAGTATGACTCCAATAAGGGCGCAAAGCGCTGGCAGGGTGGAACAAGCGAAGCGGTTCCACCCATAAAAACGGGCTTAATCCACCCTACGCGTGATCATTTTATACTTTTAAAACAATCTCTAAGAGAGGGGTTGAGTTGATATACACAACCCGTTCACGATAGCGTGTATGGCAGGTCAATTTATACAATGGAGGATGTATGGGCAAAAACAAGGAGTATGCTGAGTATCTGAAAAAGCACGAGGGGTACACGCGTGATATTATCGCCTATAAGCTGTGCGACACCCCCCCCGATTACGCGGAATCCTATGGTGATGATATATCATTTGAGTGCGCCATGATAGCCGAAGTCTGGGAAGGCCGCAAGCCGTTCTACATCAACAATAAAAATGTGCTGTGCGGCGGTGCGGTCTATTCGGGGATCGGCAACAAGAAAATGGGCAAAGAGGATTTCGATGTCGGCATGGCGACCTCACTGGGCCCCACCAAAGCCTATGCCACCCGGCAGGTCATGCGGCGGGTCAATCAGCAGATCCCCCATGTCTATAAGCATCATAAGTATCTTGTCATCGGCAGGTTTGAAGACGTGGAGGACCCCGATGTCATCATGGTGACGGCAGATGCCAACCATGTCATGCGCCTGTGTAAAGTCTACACCTGGACGACAGGCGAACTGGTGCATGGCCTTTCGGGCACTGCCTGGTGCACAAATTCTTTCCCGCTTGTGTACCGCAATAAAACCATGACATTCAATATGGGCGATCCGCCATCACGGTTCATGATGCAACTGGACCCCGGCGAGATGTTCTGTTTTATACATTACAACCTCGTACCGCTCATTGTTGAGAATTTTGACAATATTTCAACCGGTGTAGTTGAGATGTGAGGAGGAAACCATGGCCTATTTTATTACTGAAGATTGCGTTATCTGTGGGACGTGCTGGGAAATCTGTCCGACAAGGTCGGTTGAGGAGTTTGACTGGTATTACCGGATTAATACCGACACCTGTGTGGAATGCGGCGCCTGCGCCCGCGTATGCCCGAATCATGCGATAATCAATAAAAAGGAAAAAGAAGACACGTAACCCATTTTTGCAGAATATCTGTTGTGCAGGAAAGCTTCCGCGGTATGAGCGGGAGCTTTTTTTTTTGAAGTGCAACCTGGTTTTTAAAGGAAATCTTGAAGAATTCGAACCATTCATTTTTTTGTAGCCTGCCTGTCATTTATAGCATGGTTTTGTTTTTTCTTGTATTGCCGTCATCAGCGTGGTATTTTATAAAAAATAAAGGAATTTTAGCTAAAAAGACTCTGGTCTGCTCCTCTGAGCCGAGCAGCGCAGAGCGGGGTGCGTATATTTTCAGGGGCAGTGTTTTATGGAACGTGCAGGCGAATTTCTAAAAGCCGAAAGGCTGAAAAAAAACAAAACGCTCAAAGAAATAGCCCAGAGCACCAGGATCAGCAGTTTTACGCTTGATGCACTCGAGTCCGATAAAGCAGAGCTTCTTCCTCCTGCGGCTTATGTCAGGGGCTTTATTAAAGCTTATGCCGATGAGCTCGACATCAATCCCGAAGAAGCCCTGGCGCTGTATGATAACCAGGTGCATGCAGAGCTCACGGCGCCGCAGTCAAAGGAGGTAAAGCATCGTATCAGGCGGTTGTCCCTGCCGGGATATGCCTTGCCGGTGATTGCCGGCGCTGTGTTGCTGCTGGTGTGCGCTTTGTATTTTGGCTATAAGGGTAGAAATGCTGTTCAAAGCGTTATGCCGCAGGCAGGCTCTGAGGCCGATGTACCGGCTACGGTTCAGCCCCGGGAGCCTGCACTTGCTCTGGAGCCGGAGATAGCACCTTTTGCTGACTCTGCAGCCACGCAGAAGGCGGTTGCCGATAATGCATCCGCTGCAGCTGGACAAAGCCCTTTTACCGTCCGGTTTACCGCCGGGGAGCGCAGCTGGATGCGCTTTACGGTTGACGATAAGCATGTTTTTGAGGTGTTACTCAAACCGGGTGACTCCTACAGCGTCAATGCGGTGTCGGGCATTAAAGTTAGAATCGGTAATCCTGCCGGCCTGACAGCCTTTTACAATAACAGCCCTGTTCCCGTGCCGGGCAGGCGCGGCACACCCGTTGATATGATCTTCCCGGAAGCGGGACACTCACAGCCAGTCTCCTCACATTGAAAACAGGAAACGAACCAGATAAACTGAAACTTATTGTTTTGCAGGGTCCTACGGGCGTCGGCAAGACGGCCGTGGCGCTTGCCCTTGCCCGGGCGATACCGGCTGAAATTATCAATGCCGATTCAATGCAGTTTTACCGCCACATGGATATAGGTACATCAAAGCCGTTGCCTCGTGAACAGGCAGACATACCGCACCATCTTTTTTCAGTCGTCAACCCTGATGAGCAATTCAATGCTGCACGGTTCATGCGTGAGGCGCGGCGCATAATTACAGACATTGCCCGGCGAGGCAGGGTTCCGCTTCTTGTTGGAGGCACCGGGCTGTATGTTCGCGCCCTTACACGGGGGCTTTCAAGCGCGCCTGCACGGGATGAAGCCCTGCGGCAGGAGCTTTGCAGCCTTGGCAAAGATGAGCTTTTTAAGAGATTACAGCAGGCTGATCCTGAGGCTGCAGCACGAATAAACCCCAATGATATGGTGCGCCTTGTTCGGGCCCTTGAGGTGTACCTGCTCACCGGTGCAACCATGACGCAGCACAACAGGACGCATGGTTTTAAGGACGAGCCGTATGACTGCCTGAAGCTCTGCCTGACCAGAAGTAGGGATGAGCTGTACAGCCTCATCGGGCAGCGCGCCGGGAGCATGATACAGCTGGGGCTTATCAGGGAGGTCGAGACGCTTTTTTCTCTGGGCTACGGGCCCGAGCTGCGGCCGCTGCGCAGCATCGGCTACAAGCAGATAGGTCTGTATCTTACGGGCGCGATTCCGCTTGCTGAGGCTGTGAGCCGGATACAGCGGGAAACCAGGCGCTGTGCCAAAAGGCAGCTTACCTGGCTGCGCCATGATCCTGATAATATATGGATTGATCTGCCCGGACAGGAGGCCGAAGTCGAGCGCCTCGCCAGAAAGTTCTTGAATCTTGACTGAAAGTTGCTTATTAATTGAAGTGTCCTGTCTGGCTGTAAACGCCATATTGGACTCCAGGGAGGTCACGCATTCATTTGAACTACCGGCATGTCGTAAAAGAAAAAGCCCTGCTGGTCATTTTCAGGCATAAGGATGCCGGGAGTGCCGGGCTGTGCGCCCCGAATGATGAACTTGAACATCTTGCCCGCTCGGCAGGTGCTGCAATAGCGGGCAGCGTTGTACACGAGTGGAGAGGCTGTGACCCTGCTTTTTTTATTACCCAGGGCAGGCGTGAAGCGCTCAAGAGGCAGGTGCTGCAAGACGGTGCTGATTTCGTCATTTTTGACGCGGAGCTGACGCCTGCGCAGCAGCGCAATCTCGAGGATTTTTTAGAGATGAAGGTCATCGACCGCACAGCTCTGATCCTTGACATTTTTGCCCAGCGCGCCCGCTCGCGGGAAGGCAAACTGCAGATAGAGCTTGCGCAGCTCGACTACCTGATGCCCAGGCTCAAGGGCCGGGGCATGCAGATGTCGCGCCTGGGCGGGGGTATCGGCACGCGGGGTCCGGGTGAAACTCAGCTTGAGGCAGACCGCCGCAAGGTGAAGGAGCGCATGCAGCGGATTGGTCGGGACCTTGATCATGTGGAAACAACCCGCATGGTGCAGCGCCAGAACCGTATCCGGCAAGGCGTGCAGTGCGCTGCGCTGATAGGGTACACCAACGCGGGCAAGTCATCTCTTCTGAACCTGCTTGCAGGCGCGTGCGTTACGGCTGAAAACAGGCTTTTTTCAACGCTTGACCCGACGATTCGCAAGGTCAGCCTTGGAGGCGGTGGCGCCATGCTGCTGTCCGACACTGTCGGGTTCATAAGGGGCCTGCCTCATCAGCTTGTGGCAGCATTCAAGGCAACGCTTGAAGAGGTGCGGGAGGCGCATCTGCTGCTGCATGTCATCGACTGCACAAGCCCCTGTGCCGAGCAGCAGGCCGCGGCTGTCGACCGTGTGCTTGAAGAAATAGGCGTAAACGACAGGGAGACGATTTTTGTGCTCAACAAAATTGATGCTGTTGAAGATCCGGGCATTGTCAGGCAGCTTGCCCGACGGTTTGAGCCTGTGGCTGCAGTGTCGGCCATGACCGGCCAGGGAATCGACAAACTGCGCAGTCTTCTTGACCGGTGGCTTTCGCAGCGGGTGCGACATATGTATTTCAGGCTTCCCGCTACGGAAAAGAGCGCAATAGAGCGTATCATGAAGAGCGGCGCTGTTTTGTCAAGCATCTGCGATAAGGGCGATGTGCTGATCGAAGCACGCATTGATCAAAATATAGCTCATAATTTGAGCCGGTTTGCCGTGCCTGCGTTTTACACCGATAAACACTGAAGGGGCTTTCATGCGATCAGTCGTATGCAGTATTTTGACAGGGTGTTTTTTTCTGTGCCTGTGCTGTGCGGCCAGTGCCCAGGAGAGCAGAGCCACAGACGGTTTTATCGGACGCGGCATTGCACGGATATCAGGGGGAGACATCCCCGGCGCGCGCCAGGCCGCGCTGGCCGATGCTCAGCTCAAGGCGGTCATTGACGCGGTTTTCTCACTGCTGCCGGCCGATGCCCTTGCAGCTCACAGCTCCCGTATAATCACCCGTTTTGCAGCAAAGCCCGAGCGCTATCTGCAGAGCTTTACGATAGTTAATGAAAATGCTCTGCCCGATCAGTATCAGGTTACCCTGAAGGCTTCGGTGCAGCTGGATGTTGTGCGGCAGGAGCTGGCCGCCATGGGCCTTGTGAAATCAGGCGAGAATAAATCTGTTGCGCTGCTGGTCATGGCTGCCGAAAAGGGCCTTGACGCCACTGAGGAGAAATTCTGGTGGTCGCTGACGGCCGATGCAGCGGGGCTTCCGCTGCAGCAGGCTGTCGAAGCGGCTTTTGCCGACAAGGAGACGCGTATTGTTTCCCCATTTGAGCCGCCGCTCAAGGAGACTTTCAGGGCCGTCGGGCTGCAGGCCGAACCCGGTACTGAAGAGATATGTCGCCTGGCCGCGCAGACAGATGCACAGATGGTTCTGCTTGTCAGGTCAACGCTCACGCGCTTGAAAGGCAAGCCTCTTGCAAGCGTTCAGAATATTCAGTGCGACATCACGGCACGCGCACTGGATGTGCGCAGGCAGGAAGTGGTTGCGCAGGCCGTAACCTGCGGGCTCGGCGTGCATGTGGATGATGCCTCGGCCTGCCGTGAGGCAATGCAGAAGGCGGCGAGCCAGCTTGCCGATCAGATTACAGAGCACCTGTATCAGCAGCTCCGGCAGGTGCGCGATTATGTTTTCAGGCTCCGCTTCAATAAGCCCGTGTCTGATGCCGATGCCCGCGACTGCGTTAACGCATTTAAACAGGTGCTGCCCGGGCTGGAGATTGTTGATATCGCAGCTGAGGATGGCCGCGAGCGCTGGACTGCCCGCGTAACCAGTCCGGCCGGGGATGCCGCGGCTCTGCAGAAAATATTCGGCTCGGGCGTTGCGGGCTATATAACCAAAATAACTTCGGTGCATGACAACGTGCTTGAGCTGCGCGTGACGCCGATAAAAAGATGATGCCTCATGACGATGTATATAAATATTCCTAATTTTCTCTCCATGCTGCGGATTGTTTCAATTCCGCTGCTGATTATTTTGCTCAGCTATGATGAGCATGCAGGTGCGTTCACCGTGTTTATCTGCGCCGCGCTTTCCGACGGGCTCGACGGTTTTATTGCGCGCCGGTTCAAACAGAAAACCAAGGTGGGAGCCTATCTGGATCCCATCGCCGACAAGCTGCTCCTAAACAGCTCCTTTATCGCCTTTGCCCTGATGGGGCTTATTCCCAAATGGCTCACCATTCTTGTTGTGAGCCGCGATGTTATCATCTCCATGGGGATTTTGATTCTTCAGCTGGTATCGGTTCAGATTGCAATCAAACCGAGCATCCTGAGCAAGTGCACGACGGTCTTTCAGCTGACGACGATCGGCTCGCGCCTGCTGCTTGACATACTGGGCCGCCATTTCGATGCGCTGCCATATTTGTACTGGGCGACCGGTATTTTAACCGTGGCCTCGGGCCTGCAGTATATAGTTCTGGGCCTCCGCATAATCAGTGAACCAAAAGAGTGAGGGATGAGCATGTCAATGCTGCAGGGTAAGAAAATCGTACTGGGTGTCACGGGCTGCATCGCCGTGTATAAGGCCGCAGAGCTCGTGCGCCAGCTTGTCAAACAGGAGGCCGACGTGCATGTCGTGATGACTGAAAGCGCACGGCAGTTTATGGCGCCGCTCACGTTTCAGACGCTGACGGGCAATCCCGTTATTACTGAGCTGTTCACGCTCTATGAAGAGCGCAAAATAAGCCATATTACTATGGCACAGCGCGGCGACGTGCTGGTGGTGGCGCCCGCCACCGCCAATATCATCGGCAAGGCTGCAAGCGGGATCGCCGATGATATCCTGTCTACCGTGCTGATTGCCACGCGCAGGCCTGTTCTTTTCGCCCCGGCCATGAATGAAGGCATGTGGGACAACCCGGTCACGCAGCGCAATGTGCGGATGCTTAAGGACCTTGGGCGCCGCTTTGTGGAGCCTGCTTCTGGTGATCTTGCCTGCGGCGATTATGGCCGGGGCAGGCTTGCAGATATCGCAGATATTGTAGATGAGATTGAAGGGATGCTGTCGCCCTCGGATTTTACCGGGACAACGGCTCTTGTGACGGCCGGGCCAACTCAGGAGTTTATTGACCCGGTGCGTTTTATTTCAAACCCGTCAAGCGGTAAGATGGGCTATGCCATAGCGCGCGCGCTGCGACACCGCGGAGCCGACGTTGTTCTGGTGACCGGCCCGACGACGCTTGCCGTGCCGCGGGGCGTGCATGCGGTAAAGGTTCTCAGCGCTCAGGAAATGGCCGCGGCTGTGGAAAAGCATTTTCCTGAGGCTGACGTCATCATCAAGTCGGCTGCTGTTGCCGATTACCGGCCGCGCGTTGTCGCCATGCATAAGGTGAAGAAACGTGATGGCGCCCCGAGTCTTGATCTGGAGCGCACGACCGATATTCTTGCCGGTCTCGGCAAGAAGAAGGGGGCGCGGATTCTTGTGGGCTTTGCCGCCGAGACCCAGGATGTGCTTGCCAATGCCCGAGACAAACTTGAGCAAAAAAATCTGGACCTGATCGTAGCCAATGATGTAGGGGGCTGTGACAGCGGCTTCGGCTCCGATATGAACAAGGTGACACTGCTGCTGCGCGGCGGAGACAGCGTGGACGTGCCGGCAATGAACAAGCAGGATCTGGCGCACCGGATTCTTGACTGCGTGGCGGGCATCCGAAAAACGCAGGGCGATATCCCCGATGAACCAGCCTGAAAATCCCCAGCCCGATATACAGGTGCTTGTGGCAAGCATGCAAGCCCACCTGTTATCTGCCCGGCGTGCAGGCCTCAGGGTGCTGAGCCCGCTGCAGTCAATGGGACCATGCGCAGCGGCTGCTGAGCCGTGCATGCGCGAAACCCTTGAAGCGGTGCGGGAAGATCTCGGTGCATGCAGCCGCTGCAGCCTGTGTCAGCGCAGGACCACGATTGTGTTCGGGCAGGGCAATCCGCGGGCCCGTCTTGTCTTTGTCGGCCAGGCTCCAACACCAGCAGATGACGCTTCGGGAGAGCTTTTTTGCGGGGATGAAGGGGAGATGCTTACCAATATCATCACGCGGGTTCTCAACCTTGCGCGCTCCGATGTCTATCTTACCACTATTGTGAAATGCTCTCCGCCGGATGGCAGGGTCCCGGCTCAGGAAGAAATTTTTACCTGCATGCCTTTTCTGCTCAGGCAGTGTGCCGCCATCGGGCCGGACATCGTCTGCGCTCTGGGCAAATTCGCGGCGCAGGCGCTGCTGGGATCGGCCCGTCCGCTTGACGAACTTCGGGGCCGGTTTCACCGGGTTGGCGACATGCTTGTTATGCCCACATATGATCCTGCTTTTCTTCGTGTGCACGAGGATAAGAAGCATGAGACATGGAAAGACATGCTGATGATTATGCGGGAGTTGGTAAAAACAGCGCAGGCCCTTTAATGCCGGGCTGCTCCGTGCAGTTTATTTGGGTCCGTGCCGGTGAAACGGTGCTGCACATTCATCATCTATCATGTCAGGATCTTGTGCATTGTACTGCACCAGTCGTTTGAGATGAAAGAAACTGTTTTCATCCATGGTTTTGAAATAGATGCCGGTTTCCCGAGGGCTGACCCGCACAAATTCCCCCTGTACAAGGAATTGCACCTCGGGGCTCAGTATGAATTGCACGGTGCACATGTTGCCTTCATGAAACCTGCTGTCGGTGGCGCATTCCATGCCACGCAGGCTCAGGTTCCATGTTTTTACAGGGATATCCTGTTTGCCGATAATAATTTGCACATCAAACATTGCTGAAATACGGGTGTTTGTGCGACGTTCTTGTACCATGGGATAACCTCCAGTGGCTGAGTCTCGTGCATATTGTATAGGCAATTTCTAGAAATACAACAGAAAAAAAGTAGACCATTTTTCTTTTGTGAAGCCTTGCAGGGAGGCATGTATGGACTCGTACCAGAAGGTTAGTGACGGAATATACAGAATACGTGGCAGCCGTTCAAACATCTATCTGGTTGATGAATCCGGGCCGCTACTGATCGATACCGGCATGCCCGGCGATGAGGAAGCCGTACTGAAGGCGCTGCACGATCTGGGGCTTCAGCCGCGCGATCTGCGCATGATACTCATCACCCATGCACACCTTGACCATGTGGGCGGCCTTGCAGCGGTAAAGGCTGCAACCGGCGCGCCGGTGGTTGCAAGCCTGCATGAAAAAGACCATATCCAGGGCAGGCGAATGCTGTGCAGCATGCGCCGCGAAGGGCTGGGCGGCAAGGTTTTCAAGTGCATGCTGTTTGTGATGGAAAAATTTGTCAAGAAATACGCGCCGGTGCAGCTCGACACTGCGTATTGCGATGCGGACGGGGGCGGGCGCGTGGAAGGTATTGAAATTATTTCCACTCCGGGCCATTCGCCGGGCAGCCTCAGCTTTTATTTTTCAAAGAAAAAAGCCGTTTTTACCGGCGATGCCCTTACCGGTGCACCAGCCCCGGGGCTTCCCCTGCGGGCCGGCTGTTCCGATTATGTTCAGGCACTTTGCTCAGCGCAGCGCCTTGCCCAGCTTGATGCGGATGTGTGTCTCTTCGGCCATGGGGAGCCCCTTGCTGGCAATGCCTCGTCTGTACTTCGCGAACTGGCCGGCCGCGCCGCCTCGTTGCCGGCAAGCAAAGTATAAGAGCCTGTATGAAAAGTCATTTGATGTCATCCTGAACGAAGTGAAGGATCCCTGAATTTATTAAAACTACGAGATTCTTCGCTGCGCTCAGAATGGGCATAAAGGTCAAAAAGTGTTGCTGCACAAGCAAAAATATCCGTGAAAGTATTTGTAAATACATTGTTTTATTGTACTGTCTGGCTCACATTATCAAACCCGTTTGATAAAGGAGCCCGAATGCATAAAAAAACACTGTACATTCTGCCGCTCTTTCGAAGTAAAGCTCTATGGAAAAACCCGATCTGGTGTTCAGCGATTTTACTGTCATGTATGTCATAAAACATTTACCTGGCAGCGGCCTGATGTCTCTCGGCGCCAAGAGTTGACCTGGTTTAAACTCTGGGTCACGGAAAGCTTTTCTATTCGCCAGCTCAGTAAGCTTTCTGGTCACAGTATGTCTAAGCTGAAGCGAATTAAAAATTATTGGCTCAACCAGTCACCACCTACAAGGCTTGACTATAGCCAGTATAAATATGTGCTTTTAGATGGAACGTATTTTCATAAAAATGGTTGTCTTATTCTGCTCATGGATGCCCTTACTCAAAGGGTTATTATGAACGCCTATGTTGCCACAGAAAACTATAAAACGGTTCATCCCATGCTGAGACAGCTTAATGGCTTAGGATTGCGTCCACAGGCATTAATACTGGATGGACATCGCATGATTATTCGCGCCATCCGTGAAGTTTGGGGCACGGTTATTATCCAACGCTGTCTGTATCACATTCAGCGACAAGGGCTTTCTTGGCTGCGAACTTACCCCAGAACAGAAGCAGCAAAAGGGCTTCAAAGACTGCTTCGATATTTGCCACGGATCAAAGATATTGAAAGAAGAAATTTGTTCTTGCGTGATTATGCTGTCTGGATTGAAACGCATAAAAATTTTGTTAGCACATTGCCGAGTTCAACAGTTGCCTATAAGGATCTAAAAAGAACCATGGCTTTGATTACGCATGCTATCCCAGATATGTTTCATTATTTAGACGACCCCAATATACGTTCAACGACTAATTGTCTTGAAAGCTTTTTCTCAAGGCTCAAAGCTGATTTCAGAAGACATCGCGGCCTTTCTGAAACACATAAAAAATCTTATCTACAGTGGTACTGCTATTTCAAAAACAGCAACACTTTTTGACCTTTATGCCCGGAATGACGCTGGTGTTTTATTTTTTTCGATTATTATACCTCTCATTCACATGTATTGGAATTAAGGGGAGGGTGTCAGCAACCGATAATTTTAAATATAAAGACCTACTGGGGCATAGTGGCGGGGGAAAATCCGAGA
>CAYNVA010000560.1:0-5393 GCA_964400575.1 uncultured Thermodesulfobacteriota bacterium
TCCGTTTGCAGCTACATACGGGTCATCGGCTTCAGAGACCGGGCCTGATTTTCTGGTCAAATAAGCCGCTGACATAATTATACTACCACCGCCCATGCAGGGATCAGAAAGAAACCCGACACAATTCATTAAATTGTTTTCTGATAAATCAAAGTCTGCCAGACCCATCTTTTTCCATCTGCCTTCAATAGCGCCCATGGTGGAAAATATCCAGCAGCTTCCGCATGCATCCTGATCTTTTACCGGTGTGACAAGCCCGAGGGTTCTCAGGTCATAAACAGGATCAGTTATGGCTGCCTGTGCACGCGGTGTTGACAACAAGGCATCGAAATTAGGCTCAACAGACGCCGGCATTCCTCCCAGTTTATGCCCGTCTTCCGTAAGCACGGCAAGAGTCCCCGACTCTTTCTTTTTCATATAGTCAAAAAAGGCTGGATTGACAGGAGCCAGTGTACCGGCAGTATCTCCGGAGGCCTTTGCTGCCGTCAGCATTAAAAGCAGGCATAGACACATAATCGATTTTTTCATAATTTCCCCATCTTTCTACTGATTAAAAATTGATGATTTCGTAAAGGTAAGGAGGTCAAGGGGACCGCGCCCTTTACAACCATTGCCTGTCTGTACAGCGGTGCGCGCCGCGCACGCTGACTTCTTCCTTGAGATTGCCACTCCGCCGCAGCGGATCGCAATAACTATAATTTATAAAATCGCTCCACGCAGTTTACGGCCCGCGGCTGAAGCAGCTCTGGGCATGTGGTGCAATCAAAAAAAAAGGCATGCCCGGTGTGGTGCACGCCTTTTTTATATCCAGTTTTGCAAACGCTGACAGATAACGAAAGGCCGAATATCGCTAAAGCTAAATGTATCCTGGCTCCTCTTTTTTCCCGATCAAAAGTAGCATCTCAATAACACGGCGATTTTTTACTGTCAAGCTTTTGTATTCATAAAAAATTTACTGAATTAAACTTCACAACTGGCGGTCATGTGCTTAATTATTCCTGGAAAGATGCAACATACAATGTCTTGTACCGTTGAATGTCCGCTAAAATTCCACCTTACGGCTCTCCGGATGGACTGATAAAAATCCGGGGAATCACAGCTTACCAAACATATCATGCAATAAATCAAGCCACTTTACTGCAATTTAGATGACACGCAGTGTGCGCTTTAACAAAGAAGGCCTGACCACTATGAGCAGTCAGGCCTTCTTGAATCCTCAGTCTCAGTTTTAATTCTTCCCCACCATCGGCGCAATTACTTCAAGCACACGTCTTGTTGCTGACCGCAGCGCCGGGCTGCGATCAAGGGCGGCATTGATTGTGTCGGCGTTGTTATAATAGATTTGTATTGCCTTGCGTCCAATGGAACTTTGGGCAAGACTGCTGTCACGGAAATCGCGCAGATTTTCAAGCTTCGGATTATCAGCCCCCAGCACTTTTTTCACAGGACACTTTTTATTTATGGTTGTGTTTTCATAGACAAATATTGAGGATGATGCGAGCTTTACATATCCCGGGTCTCCTTTTTTCAGAACACCGGTATCATACATTCCCTGCACAATATCAAGATCACCATCGCCATCAATATCAACGATTGCACACCCGCCGGTTATAGTCCCCGGGTCAGCATAAAGTGTAGCCCTCTTGAAATTAAGTGATTCTGGTGATGACCCATTGCTTTCATAATAATACACAGCACCCTTGTTGTCACCCGGCACCACTAAATCAAGATAGCCGTCCTTATTAATATCTCCTGTTTTTACATCCCCAGGAGCACCCGTAACGTTTGGATCGCCTTCACGATCACATGCATAGAGGTCCCTGGCCACTGCACTAGCATTGTCAGGGTCAAGATTCGGATCGCCGGTCTCAATCGTTATGGGTGCAGCCCAATTCGCAGAGGCACTAGGATCTTCGGGGATATCAAGAAAAAATACCCCGGCAGGCCAAAGGCGATAACCGTCTTTATAATCATGATAATTGCTCGAGCTGAAGATCAGCTCTTCTTTGCCATCATGATCGATGTCCTCATTGAGCACCCCATATCCTCGCCCAAGAGGATTGCCGGATGTATTGTTGTTAGAAATGGTATGGCGAGCCCAGGGGGCAAGAGCTGCAGCAGAAGGGCCGGGGTTTTCAAACCATATAAGGCTGTCACCACGAATATCAGGCCTGACGATTCTGGAGCCCGAATAGGTTATTAAAAACTGTGGTGCATAAATATCAAGATCACCATCTCCATCAATATCGGCCAGGTCAAATTGGAATCCTCCTCCATCACCTATCACATGCCGGGAGTACCCGTAACAGGTGCCGCCTTTGCCTGCTCCATCAGCATCGTTTTCTACGTAATCGGGGTCCTCTTGTCTGAACACTTCCATAAAACTGTATTGAGGTTCAGATGCAGGGGCCGCCGCAGGAGGGGGCAGGGGCGCATTGGCGAGCCATGTGCCCAGGTCCATCCTGCTGGTAATGATGTCATCCTTGCCATCGCCATCAAGATCCAATACGGCAACCTTCATAAGTCCGGCTATGCCAGTCGCGCTGTCGCCACCTTCATAAATAGTATGTTTCTTCCAATTTTCAGGTTTGGTCAGATCTCCCCTCTTATTCTCTAACCAGTAGATACCGGCATGAAAATGTGTTACCATTCCTACTACAAAATTATCTCCAACAAGAATATCAAGATTACGATCCCCATCCATGTCTACAAGGACAGGAACATTGGGGAATACGAAAGTGTCATTAATGATACCCTGCTTCCAGCTGTCAATGTCTCTTCCATTCCATGTAAAAACAGCAATTGCTCCATTGGGAGAAGTGGGTTTGCTATAATCACCATCAATTCCTTCGCCTGAAGAGCTGACAATGCTCAAATCGCCATTATGCTTAAGATCACCGACAGCCACAAAAGATACGCCTACAAATCCGGGCACATCGGGTGATTGGGGTAGTGGTGTTGTAATGCCTGTTACCGTATGCCTGACGAATTTGTCGGCAATTGTTTGATCCGGTGTTATTGTTACTGTAGGGGCAGCAAAGACGCTCTGGTGGAACAATAAGATAATGAGTGCGAGCACTACGAACGTCGTTATTTGGCATTTCCCATTATGAACTGCAAATTTCAACATATTCTCCTCCTGTGAAATGATATTAAGTTGCTTATATTAGGCACAAACAATCCACTGATGTAATAGTTACATAAAATGAAAAATCATTGTTGTCAATAGCGGCTCCATGAATCAACAATGTAGCGCTTTAAAGGAAAGCAGGCAGTTACAGTAATGAGAGGCGACGTGCTATAGTGTGCCCGTTCCTGCCCGCCCCAAATTCCACATTACGGCTCTCTAACTAAAAGAGTAAGAATCCAAAAAAAAACCACAAACCACAGAACGTATCCTGCAGGAAATCCAGCCCTGAACCACGGTTAATCTGCCGGCACTGTAGTGCAGGGCATACGCTTCAACCGCCTCACCAGAGGCAATATGCCGGTTGTGGGCAAACTTCTGCGGCAGGGCAGCGCCACCATCGCAGCCGATGATCTGCTTGCAATGCATGAGTTCTTAACCGACCTGCAGGGTCAGGCGGGGCTGAAACTGCGGATGGATATCGACTTCATTCTGCGGGGCCTGGAATCCGGCTGGCTGCTGCAGTGGCTCGGGGTTGCGGTGGAATAAAAGCAAACGGGCTGGGGTAAACCCCGCCCCTACGAAAGACGCTGGAAATATGTGAGGAGGAATGCCGGGGTTACTGCGGGAATTCGCTGCGCCGGGCTGGGCTGCCTTGATCGCGCTCAGTTATTTTGCCACGCATCCCCCCATCCCGAATCCTTGGCTGACATGTGCCTTCTGATTTCTTATGAGATTAATTTTCCTTTGACAATGCCCTTTGAATTGAAGTACGTTTCTTTTCATGGTAGTCCTCCTTGTGAAAAGGGTCAGGGTATGGATTCAGCATGAGACTGCCTGTTCTATCAATCAATCATAGTCTTTATCAAGTGACGTGCCGAAGCCTGTGGGGTTGAGAAAAACCATACGGGATATCTTTCAGCTGAAAGCACCTGTGGCAGGGGCACAAACTTTTCCGTGCACCAGCGGCTTGCTGAAAATAGCCCGTCTTGATTAAAACAGGAAGATATCCGGGAGGAATGTGTATGTTTCAGGCTTACTTTGAAGACAAAGAAAACGGGGGGCTGTTTCATGCAGTTTCTGAAAACTGGGCGCAACCCGTTAACACTGAAAAACATGCTGATGAGCAGTTTAATGCTGCCCGGACCCATGTGATCGGTGCGATGATAACCCATGACACCGAAGCAATACATGATGCTGAGGAAGCAGTCTCTGAGATTATTAAGCGATTTGAGGATACCCGAAACGGCGGCTATTTCCTTGCGGCTGATAAAAGCTGGAACATCATCAAGAAAGAAAAAAGCCTTCTGCATACCGGTGAGATATTCAGTGTTCTCATGCATCTCTATGAGGTGAGCAAAAATGACAGCTATCTGCTCAAGGCAGTTGATTTTCTCGACACTGCCTGTGAGCGCGCATGGGACAGGGCACACGGCGGGTTTTTTACCCTGTATACTGACAGCTGGTCCGTGGCAACCGGGACAAAGGACCTTGAGACCCAGTGTGCAATGCTTCTGCATATGAATGGTGCGTGGAAAGACGGCATGGATTCGCCTTTCGGGGCAAAGGCAGCCTTGTACAAAAAACAGGCGCAGGAGTTTGGCAACCTGCTTTTTGACAAGACTGAAGATACCGTGCATGGCGGCTTTTATACACTGTTTACAAAAGACTGGAAACCGGCTGCACGGGAGAAGGATGTTGCCGGGCTTGCCGCTTTAGCGCTGACCCTCTATTTTCATTATCACAATGCAGGCCCCTCGATCTGGGGGCCCCGCAGGGGCAGCCATGCCTATACCGGCAGGCCATACCCGCCGACCTATTCATACCGGGGCCCTGCGCCGGGCCTTGATCCCATAGGGGATGATGCATTTCGCATAGGGAAAAAAGTGCTTTCGCTGGCGGATATTCTGCTTGAGCATGCATGGGACAGCCAGCATGGCGGCTTTTACTCTGTGCTTAATGAAAATCTTACCCCGGCCGCGCAGACCAAGCTTTTGTCAACACAGATTTCATGCCTTCTTGCCCTGAATGTTGCCTACCGGCTTACCGGCTTTCCACGGTTCCAGCAAAAGCTGGCGGAAGCCGTGCAAGTAATGGAGGAAAAATGTTTTGATGCTGAAAACAGCGGGGTGTATGTCTCCTTTGAACGTGACTGGACGCCAACAGTTCGTGATAAAATCTGCGGCCCCAATCTCATGGTTGGCGGCATACTGACTATGGTTGGAGCGGTTGCCTCCGGCATGCAGGTAGCAGGCCAGATGCTTTC
>CAYNVA010000561.1:0-1848 GCA_964400575.1 uncultured Thermodesulfobacteriota bacterium
CCCTCGCTTTTCCGCAGCGTTTGATCCGCGTTGGCAAGCTCGAGGGTCCGGAGCTGCTGCAGTTCGGCTTCAAGCACCTTGCGCACTTCAATCTCCTCCTGAAGGCGCTGGTAGTAATCGTGCAGTTTGCCCACAATGCCGCCGACAAAAAACATTATCAGGCTTCCCGTAACTCCAACGCCGCCGCCATAGAACTTGTCAACCCAATCAAGCCCCATGAGCATGCACAAACAGATATTGGCGGGCGCACTCAGCACCCCGGCCCATATGCCTGCCCAAAATCCGTACACCCATGCTATGACAACAATGGGAATGATCGCGGCAATAGGCATGCCTTTGCCAGGCGCGTAGACCATAATCACAAAAAGCGCCAGATAGATGACAGCTGACACAAAGGCAATGCCCAGGCGGCGGTCAAAAATTATCTTTGCTGGTGACATGTGATCTCCCTGAAGGGCAGCGGAGTTGGGTTAAAGGGGACAGCGCCCTTTACCGCTTCTCTTTCTTCGGCCTGCCGGGGTTTAAACATGCAAGTGAGCGTTCCAGCTTCTGCTCAAGCCGCTTTACAAAACCGCTGCTGCCCAGCACCAGCCCCCGCTGCGTTTTCAGCCTCAGTTCTTCCACGACGGGCTCATCCTCTACCTGCAGATACTCTTTCCACTGCTTGCTGTCCATTGCGAACTTACGCGTGTTTACCGCGAGAGGTCCTCTGCCCCCTGCCTGGCCTGCATGCACACGGGCGCTCGACCACCGATAGTGCCAGGCTTGTTGCACCAGACCCACCCGAACGGGGTTGCGCTCAACATAGCGCATGGCATGATACAGGTGCCCGGTATCCATAAAGCATGAAAAGAACCGGCCCTGCCATACATGCCCCCGTGCGGCATTCCTGCGATTCACATGTTGGGCATACCGCATATGAAGGGTATTGAACACTCTGGCAAGGGACTCTTCCTGACGGGGCACCACGATAAAATGAACATGATTACTCATCAGGCAGTAGGCAAGAATATCAAGGCCGTACTTTTCGGCATACTGGCCCATCCATGTGCAGTACAGACCATAATCGCCTTCTTCGTCAAAAACGTCCTGCCGGTAGTTGCCGCGCTGGGTAACGTGGTGGGGAATATGAGGAATAACGATTCGTGCTTGTCGTGGCATGATGTGAATTATATGCCAGCAGGGCAGGCTGTGTCAACCATAAAGGGCGCTGTCCCCTTTTACAATCCCCTTTTACATAAGGCTCTATTATGCAAGCGTATAGGTGGGCAGTAACTTTGTAGCTAGCATATAAAAAACAACCCCTACAAGCTTTTTCCTGTACAGCTTGCGCGCCTGAGCAGCACTGAGTGTTTGAACTATGGCGATATACTTTAGAAACCGGGGCAAAGAGGGCCTGCGCCGAAAAAAGCTGCTGCGGAATGGCATACGTATGGAGAGAAAAAAGCCCCGTTCACCTGTAGCGGGTGAACGGGGCACGCTGTGTTCAGTTGCCGGATTGCAGTCGTCGCCGCAGCGCTTTATCGCACTGGCACGGCGCTGCCTGCATCATCGAGCCCATGTGACCGTGCCTTCGCATTTACCAACAAGCACTCTGTATTGTTGCTTCTCGAGAGCCGCTCCGTTAAACTTCGCCCTCATGAACATGAACCGCTTGAAAAACACGCGCTTGCTCAGCACTGTGATTGCATCGGACTCCCATTGTACCGCAGTGGCATCATCAAATACCGTGCCCCGCGTTCCAATCAGAAGCAGCGATCTGGTTTTCTCTTTTTCTCCAACAAGCCAGCCAAGCGTTTTGGGTATGACTTTTACCGTGCAGTCCGGGCAGACTTCATTATAGAAGGC
>CAYNVA010000562.1:0-8293 GCA_964400575.1 uncultured Thermodesulfobacteriota bacterium
TGCACAGAACGCAGATGATCCCGACCTCATGGAGCAGGTCAAGGCCATGCGCGCCTATCTTGCCTCGGGCGGCAATCTTTTCATATTCCCCGAAGGCACCCGCAGCCGCACCGGTGCCATAGGCCCATTTGAAAAAGGGGCTTTCACCATTGCAAAGCTCTGCCGCGCACCCATTCAGGTGCTGCGCATCGAGAACACGCACAGGGCATATCCGCCCGACGGCTTTTTTTTCAAAACAGGAAAAACGGTTGAAATTAAAATTAGCCTTGCAGGCAGCCTGCAGCCCGATTATGAAAGCGGTGATTTTTCAATCATGGATGTAATGAAGCAAGCAAGAGAATTATATCAGGTTTGAAATGAAAATAAGTGGTCGATATGACACATCGGGAATGGTTGAAGACCAGTACGAAGAAGGTACTCATGGTCTGGTGCTCAAAAATATTTCCGGTATAAAAAGCCTGAAGGATATTGAGGCGCTTGAGACAAAAGAGTTGCTGAAGGCATATGATCAGCTTATTGAAAGCTACGGGAGCGATCATCGTTTTACCGCAAAAGATATTTGCTTTATGCACAAGGCCTGGCTTGGTTCACTCTATGTATGGGCTGGACGCTACCGCAATGTAAAAATAAGCAAGGGGGGTTTTCTATTTGCGAATCCAGAGTTTATCTCAAGGCTGATGAAAGATTTTGAAAAGAATATCCTTAGCCGGTACACGCCATGCAACTTTAAAACAGAGGAAAAAATTGTTGAAGCATTGTCTGTTGTCCATGTTGAACTGATGCTTATACACCCATTCCGCGAGGGCAATGGCAGAATTTTCCGGCTGCTTGCAACGCTTATGGCATTACAGGCAGGGCTTCCCTTGCTTGATTTTACCGAGATTGAAGGGCGTAAAAAGGATGAATATTTTTCAGCAGTGAGAGCCGGGCTGGACAGCGATTATAAGCCTATGGAAAAAATATTCAGCGGGGTTATTTTACGGACGAAGAAGGTTTACGGCGGGAAGTAGCAAATTTTTTTACGGGGAAATCAGCCTCTGTTATTGTCACCCCGGAGATGCCTTCAATCGCAGAGGATGAAACAACCGTCCGTATAAGCCCTGTACGCCGTTTCGCAGAGTCTTTAAGGTAGGGATTGGTCTTGCTCAAGGGTAATGATTTGCTAGCCATAATTTAATTATACTATAAAGCGCAGATTCAGTCATGCTTATTTTAAAGCACTGTCCGGGGACCCATACGGCCGTATGGCATACGCCCCTACAAAACTTTATCATGGTCCATCTATGGAGCATAAAACAGCCACAGAGATTCAGCCGGTGACCGTGCCTTTGTCAATTCCCGTGCAGCCCTGGCTGTTTGATCACCGCTTTGAAGGGGCCGCAATACTTCCCGCCGTTGAAATGCTGCAGCACCTGGCCCGCGCAGTGCAGTCGCATTTCCCCAACGCACCAGTCACATCCATGCAGCAGGCCTCCTTTGACCGTTTCCTTCGCATTGAACCAGCCGGCACTGTCATTAAAGCAAATTGCAACCTGGTCATGGAAGAAAAGGGCAGTATCCGCGCAACGCTTACGACTGTTGCAAAACTCAAAAGCACCGCTGCAACCAGAGTAATGCAGCATGCAACCGTCTGCTTTGCCGCACCTGCCCCGCCCTTATCCGAGCCTCCTGCAGGCTCACTTGCCGCATTTCATCTTCCCGGTTTTGAAATTCCGGCACGCCGGCTCTACGAAGAGCTTGTGCCCTTCGGCCCGGCATTTCAGTCTGTGCAGGACAGGGTAACGCTTACAGAAAGCGCTGCTGTTGCCCGCGTGAAGGCTTTCGATCACCCCGGCGCAACGGGCCCATTAGGCTCCCCGTTTCCCTTTGACGGCAGCCTGCATGCGGCCTGCGCCTGGGCACAGCGCTACTGCGGCATTGTCGCCTTTCCGGTGGGGTTTGATGAGCGGGTGGTGGTTCGGCCGGTTGCTCCCGGTGAGATAATCATCTGCACGGCCATACCGGTATCCGTGCATGAAGGAGTCGTCCGGTTTGATATCTGGCTGTGCGATCAGGGCGGCAGCCTTCGTGAAATGGCCAAAGGGGTAGCGATGAAGGACGTCTCCGGAGGCCGCATGACGCCGCCTGCATGGGTACGCAGCGGATCGCCAGTCTGGCTGGCGTGATGAACTCCTAAATAGTTCCTGAACGAAAAGTTGTTTTTTTGCAGGTTGGGTTAAGCCCGAAAAACATTGTTGGGTTTCGTACCTCAACCCAACGCTACGCAATTTGCACTATTTTAGTAGAGACAGGTTTCAAACCTGTCTCTACAATCATAAGGGCGAACCCAACAAATTCATGGTTCAGGGTTTTCGTTCAGCCACTAAACATACTTTGCGGAAGGTGTTAATTCCATGAGCGCGGTCGATACGGATGTCGTCATCATCGGCTCGGGTCTGGGCGGGCTCACGAGCGCAATTCTTCTGGGAGAGCAGGGCCTCAAAGCAACGATTATTGAGCGCAACCCTTTTCCCGGCGGGCTTTTGCGAAGCTACATGCGGCAGGGCGTTGACTGTGCCGTAGGGCTCCATTATTTCGGCCCGGCCGGAGAGGGCGAGCTGCTGCGGCAGATGTTTGATATTCTTGGCGTGACCGACAAGCTGAAGCTGCGGCGTTTGGGCACAAGCGGGGTGCTCGAGCGATATGTTTTTGACGATCTCACGTTTGACCTCCCATCAACTTTGCCGGGCTTTGAGCAGGCCCTGCGCAGCGTGTGCCCCAATGAGAGCGATGCAATTGACATGATTGTTTCCGCCGTGCGCTCACTGGCCCATGGCCTGCACTTCGACACAACAGGCCGCCTGCAGTCAAACCTCTTTTCCTTCGTCGGCTTCAACCAGAGCATGGAGGACTTTCTGCAAGCCTCGGGCTGCTCGAAAAAACTTCACGATATTCTCACGGTTCACGGCTTCTGGACCGGCCTTCCCATGGACAAATGCCCCGCCTATCTCCTTCTCTACACGCTGGGAGCCCTTCTTTTGTCGGCATGGGAGCTTGGCTGTACCGGCACGCAGATGGTCGAGGCCTATGTCGAGCGAGCCCGGGCAACTGGGGCAGACTTGCTGCTGGGCGATCCGGTGGAGCATATTCTTGTTCACGACGGCCGGGCATGCGGCGTGCGGCTGAAGTCCAGCCGCACCATGTCATGCCAAAAAGTTATTGCGGGCATTCATCCCAAGCTCGTACTGCCAATGCTCCCTGGTGATGCTATCCCAGAAGAGTATCGCCAGGGGCTTATGAATCTTGAGGAAACGCCGGGCGTGGTCTGCGTTCGTCTGTTGGTAAATCAGAAACAGCATGAGGCGCTCGGCTATAATCTGTTTCGCATTCACAAGGTTGACGGGGTCAATATTGACGGCACTTTTTTTCAGCTGCGGCAAAGTGAGCTTGCGGGTTGGAATGTGCTCACCATGATCCGGGGGTCGGACTACTCGGACTGGAAAAAGTGGCAGCACACGCAAACCGGCAGCCGGGGCCCGGACTATGAAGAGGCTAAGCTGCGCGCTGCCGAGTCGATGATCAAGACCGCCCGCAGCGTGCTGGGTACCCTTGAGGATTACAAGCTTCTTGATATTTCAACACCCCTTACAATGCGGGACTGGGTTGCAAGCCCCGAAGGGTCCATGTACGGTCTTTTGCATTCAGTAAAAAACGATTTGCAATATGCTGTGCTAACACGCCTGCCCGTCCGGTCCCTCTACCTCGTAGGCCAGAGCGCCATCGCTCCCGGGCTGCTTGGCGTAACACTGAGCGTGCTGCGCGGTGTGGGTGAAGTTGCAGGCCGCGCTAATTTTCAGAATTTTCTTGCCGGCAGGCTGGCAGGGCGGGCATAGCCACTGGCTCTTAGAGAAATACTCTTGTTACCACGGACTATTGCGAGCTTGTAGGGTGCGCATCGCGCACCAATAATGACTGCTGTATGTACAAAGGCCGTAATGAATGTATGGAATTAGCTACTCGGATTTAAGTAAAAATATTTTGATTTTTTCGGTGCGCAATGCGCACCCTACAACCTAATGCTGTTTTGTTTGTAAATCCAAGGCCTTCCCGGGTTCAAAGTTGCGTTTGGCTGCAAGGAAAGACGGCAAATGCCGCAACAGATGGTAAATGCTCCACCGGTGCTGCCAGAGACGGCGGACAAAATTTCTGCGCCAAGCCTTATCCGAATAAAAGCGTTTTACATGGCTGTTGTACAGGTAGTCTAGTTTTTCCTTTGATTCAATGGCCTTTGGTACGAACACGAAATTAAGGCAGTTCATCAGCTTCCAGTTTTCCTCAAAAGTCCCCTCCTCTCGCAGCGTCGACCAGACGGGCGCGCCGGGAAAGGGCGTAAATTTCGACATATTCATGTCATCCAGCCCCAGGGACATCACAAAATCGCTTGTCGCCTGAATCGATGTTTCCGTTTCGCCCGGCAACCCCATCATGAAAAGTCCTTTAGCCCTGAGGCCGCAGGCTTTAATCCGGGCAACGGTGTCACGGACCTCATCAAGAGTTACCCCTGTCTTATGGCGCTCAAGCATCGCCGGATCAGCCGATTCGATACCAACCGATACCATGAGGCAGCCGGCATCTTTGAGCGTTTTCAGCAGATCATTGTCTGCATGCCCAACCCGAACTGCGCAGTTGAACTGCAGCCCGATGGGCTTTGCGGTTAAAAGGCGGCACAGCTCGAAAATGCGGGGCCTGTTCAGGGTAAACAAATCATCATAGATATTAATATGTCTGACGCCAAAGCGCCGGCGGAGGTGTTTCATATGCTCATAAATATATTCCGGAGAGTTGTACCGGTAGGAGCGCTTAAAGACGGAGCGGTCGCAGTAGGAGCACTCATAGGGGCAGCCGCGACTGGTTGACATGGTTGCGCCGGGGACTTCGATGAAGCTGAACAGGGGCAAATTGTATGACCGGGGAAATCCCTTGAGGCCTTCATAATCGGGAAAAGGCAGCTGGTCCAGATCCGGCAGGGGCGAGCGGGGAGCATTGGTCACAATCCTTTCACCATCACGCCAGATGATGCCATCGATAGCTGCGGGGGCAAGACCTGCGGCAAGCTCTGCAAGGGTCGCCTCGCCCTCGCCGGGCGACAAATAATCGATGCCGGGAAAGTCCTGCAGCAGGGCCCCGCCAAGGGCTGACACATGCACGCCGCCAAAGACGGTTTTGACCTGAGGGCGGGCTTTTTTAATCAGTGCTGCCATGTCATTGCCATCGAGAAAACTTGACGTTGTCGTTGAAAAGCCGACCAGTTCCGGATCAGGGGCAAGCACGACCCGTATGTTTTCCCGTATGCCCTGCGGCGCTGCCGGGCCAAGGCAGTCATGAATGAAGACCTGGTGGCCGCCGCGCTTCAGGTATGCGGCAATCGAGAGCAGGCCCAGGGGCGCCATCCTGTTTGCCGTGGCTGTAATATCCTTTTTTCCGGGGACCCAGTTTGATCCGGCCGGATGGACAAGCATGATGCGCATGAGCAACCTTTACGAAGTTAAAGAATTCAGAAGCCAGAAGTCAGAATCCAGTAGCCAGAAGAAAAACAAATCAAAATTCAAAATTAAAGATCGTAGGGGCACGGTGCCCGTGCCCAACAGTGCCGCATGTCTTTTATTCTGGCTTCTGACTCCTGGCTTCTAGCTACTCCCTTCTGCCTTCGAAAAATTTTTCAATCATTTCACGGTCATATTTTCCCGTAGGAAGCACGGGAATAGCATCAACAATTTTGATATGGCGGGGGATGGCATAGGGCTCACATATTTTTGCGAGCCCCGCCCTTATTGCTGATGCATCGGCAGTGCCTGCAATAAGGGCTGCAATATCGATTCCCCTGCCGGTGCGGGCATGCATGGCAAAGACCACGGCATCACGCACGCCGGTGAGCGTTTTTAATTTATCGCAAACTTCAGAAAGATCAACCCGCCTGCCGCCGACTTTTACAATATCGTCGGCCCTGCCATGAAGGGTGAAGCTACCCGTGCCGCAGGGTTCTGCGCGGTCGGCCGTGGTAAAAAATCCATCCTGATCGCGGGGCAGCTCGGGCGAAAGGAAATCAGAGCGCACCTGCAGCCGGCCATTGCGTATTTTCCAGTCAATGCCTTGAAACGTGCGGCACACCTGCCTGTCGGCCGGGGAAGCTTTCCATGCTACGGCTCCTGTTTCAGTGGAGCCGTAAATCTCGGTGACGGCAATACCGGTTTTTTCGTGGAAATACTCGGCGTCAGGCGCGGAGACCATGCCGGCAGATGAAAAAGCCAGCCTGAGTTTATAGGGCTGCAGGCTCTCGGTTTTCAGCACATGATACTGCGAGGGAACGCTCACTAAAATTGTAGCCCCCGAAACCCTGGCTGCGGCAAGAATCTCCTGCGGAAATGAGTAGACAGGCTCAAGCACGCTGCAGCCCGACACGAGCGGCACCAGCACGGAGAAAAGCAGCCCGTAAATGTGCTGTGGCGGCACGGTTGAAAGAATACAATCACGCGGGCCTATGCCAAATGTTTCTGTGAGCAGCAGGGCTTCGCCGAACAGGTTTCGTGCTGTTTTTGACCACAGCTTTGGTTTGCCGGTGGAGCCGCCGGTGAAGAGCATGACGCGCGGGGCATCGCCATCACCTGCAGTATAAACAAGAGGCGAAGGAGAGGCCACGCCCTCGGGCATGATAGCAGTGCAACCTGTGGGCGGGACGTTTTTGCCAGCGGAGAGTATTTTTGAAAAAGGGATGCTTGCTCGCGCATCGTCAAGGGCCTGCCCCGAAAAGGCATAGGGAATAATGATGCGTGGCCCGCCGCTCGCAGCGGCAAGCAGGGCAGCGGCGATACGGGTTTTGTCCTGAGTCCAGAGGCAGAGGGGCTCACCGGGTGAGGTAAGGCTGCAGATGCCTGCGGCTAAACGACACACATCAGCCCGAGTTTGGCCACCTGCGATGAACCCGCTATGATGGCTGCCGGTACTACGATTAAAAAAATCAGTCAGTTGGTCTTTCATGATTTTAAAAAAGCAATTCTCAGACTGGCCCGCACACAGGGGGTATTTCTTGACTTTTCGGGCTGTTTATATTCTATTCACTTAATCCTGAAATGCTGCTGATCAGCACATGCTTTTAGTAGCATGATTTTGCACAATTGCCAAATACAGTGTTCTATGCACGACAAAGCTATTGATGATTTGATTCCGCACCGCGGCCGAATGAAGCTGATCGCCTCGATTGTGCAGGTCAGCAATGAAATCGCGGTTACCTCGGCAGTTGTGGCTGATACCTGGCCCCTGTGTTCCGGCGGGTCGGTGAGCCCGATCGCGCTCATAGAGGTAGCGGCGCAGACGGCGGGCGTGCTTTCCAGCTGGAAAAAGGGCGGGAGCAAATCCGCCTTCATAGCGGGAATGCTGACGGGAATCAAAAGCGCCGAATTTTTCATCGACCAGGTGCCTCTGCATGCAGAGCTGATCACCACGGCCACGATCATGTACGGCCTTGAGGATTATGAGGCAATTGAGGCAACGGTTATGCTGGGGGAGCAGTGCCTCTGCAAAGTGCAACTGCAGATATTCGGGGTAAGGGCAAAGCCTGAGGGGGAATAAAACGAGAAGTCAGAATTCAGGAGCCAGAAGCCAGAATTCAAGATCGTAGGGACAGGCTCCTGTGCCTGCCCTGGGTTCGTAGTTCGGTGTAGGGGCACGGTGCCCGTGCCCACGTGTACTAAACTTCACAAACTGGGAGCTGTATGGACAATCAAAAAATTGCCATCGTCACCGGCGGCAGCCGCGGTATAGGCCGCGCCATAGCCTGTGAGCTTGCCTCTGCGGGCTATTATGTCATCATCACCTACAAGACAAACGACGCGCAGGCGCAGGAGACGGTTGCCGGCATTCAGGCCCAGGGCGGCGCAGCAGAGGCTGTGAAGTTTGACGTGGCTGATGCTGCAGAGGCTGCCCTGCAGATGCAAGCCATCTGCAGCCGGTTTCAGAACATACAGGTGCTGGTCAATAATGCCGGCATTACCGCAGACGGCCTGTTCATGCTCATGACCGAGAAGGAGTGGAACTCGGTTATCGACACATCACTCAAAGGGTTTTACAATGTCACGCAGCCGGTGCTGAAGAAAATGGCGGTAAATCACAGCGGGTCGATTGTGGCGATTTCCTCTGTGTCGGCGCTTATGGGCAACCGCGGCCAGTCAAATTACGCAGCTGCCAAGGCAGGCATAATTGCCGCATCCAAAGCCCTTGCCTGTGAAGTGGCGCGCACGGGCATCAGGGTCAATGTCGT
>CAYNVA010000563.1:0-1875 GCA_964400575.1 uncultured Thermodesulfobacteriota bacterium
GGCGGCCAGGAGCAGCGCGTGGCCATTGCCCGGGCCATTGTATCCGATCCCACGTTTCTGCTCTGCGATGAGCCCACCGGAGACCTTGACCGCCACAGCGCTGATGACATTCTGAACCTTCTTGAGCGACTGGTCAAGGACTTCGGCAAGACCATTCTCATGGTCACCCATGATCCGCGCGCTGCAGAGCGCGCTCAAATGTCGCTGCACCTGGACAAGGGCGTGCTCATTGAGGCACAGAAAACAGGCAGATAGCCCATGAAGTTTTTACCCTTTTTGATAGCCAACCTTCTGCGCAAAAAAGTCCGCATCACCATGACCATCGGGTCGTTCACCATTGCACTGTTTCTTTACTGCATCCTGGCGACCATTGAGCGCTCCTTCAACCAGGGCGTTGAAGTGGCCGGTGCTGACCGCCTGGTGGTGATTAACAAAACATCTCTTATTTCGCCCCTGCCCTTTTCTTATAAAGAGCGCCTTACGCAGATCCCGAATGTTAAGCATGTGACCTACGCCGTGTGGTTTGGCGGCATCTATCAGAGCGAAAAGAATTTTTTCCCGCAGCTTGCCATCGATCTTAAAACCTTCCGCGGCATGTATACTGAATTCAAAGTTGCCCCGCAGTACTGGGAGGCATTCCTGAAAGATAAAGAGGGGTGCATTGTCGGCCCGGGCATCCTTGAACGTTTCGGCTGGAAAGTCGGCGGCCGGGTACCGCTGCGCGGAACCATCTGGCCCGGCACCTGGGAATTTAATATTTGCGGCACCTATGAAGGCACCCGCGGCGAGGAGGACCTGAACCAGTTCTGGTTCCGCTACGACTACCTTGATGAGCGCCGGCTGCCCGAGTTCGGCAAGGGCACGGTCGGCTGGTACATGGTAAAGGTGGACAAGATAGAGAAAGCCGCAGAGGTGCTGGCTGCCATTGACAAGCGCTTTGCCAACTCAGCCTATGAGACAAAAACAGACACGGAAAAATCCTTTGCCTCTGACTTTGTCAAGCAGATCGGAAACATCAAGCTTATCATGCTCTCTATCGGCGGGGTGGTGTTTTTTACCCTGCTGCTCGTTACCGGGAGCACCATGTCCATGTCAGTGCGGGAGCGCGTCGGCGAGCTGGCGACCCTGAAGACTATCGGCTTTTCTGATACCACGGTGCTCTTGCTGGTCATGGCAGAGGCGCTCACCGTCGGGCTGGTGGGCGGCGGCATCGGCGTGATTGTCGGCAAGCTGTACACCCTGACCGGTGACCCGACCGGAGGGCTGCTCCCCATATTTTACCTTGCGCCGCAGAATATGATCACGGGCTTAGGGCTTGGAATCCTCATAGGCATGCTTTCCGGCTTGATGCCGGCAGTGTTTGCCATGCGGCTGCGGATCGTCGAAGCCTTGCGCAGAGTTTGATATATTTCACCGCTGAGCGCGCAGAGTGCGCAGAGCAAAGATAAATATATTTTTATAAAAAAACCCGTCACAAAAAAGAAATAGTAAAGAAATCGTTTGAATTCGACTTTCCCCGCCCACAGGGCGGGGCATTACGCCGAATTCATGGCTAAAGCCACCACGATTTCTATTAAGAATTTCTTAAAAATAACCATTCATCCCCGTCTACAAGACGGGGTATTCTGGTTAGTTTTCATAAACATGAAACATTAATTTCTCAGCGTTCTCCGCGATCTCTGCGGTGAATTGTTTTTAACTATGGCGATACCTCTAATATATAATATTCGCAGCATCATTATCCGCTGGTCGTCCAACGCGGTTGCCGTCCTCGGCATTGCGGGCGTGGTGGCGGTCTTTGTCGCAACGCTTTCCATGGCACGGGGCTTTGAAGTGGCGCTGGTCTCATCAGGCTCGCCCATGAACGCCATGGTG
>CAYNVA010000564.1:0-1515 GCA_964400575.1 uncultured Thermodesulfobacteriota bacterium
TGGCCATCGGCAAAGGCTTTAATGGCGAGCATATCACCCGCCTTCATCTCATCCAGTGCGTTCTGGATTATATTGATAAACACCTGCATCAGCATATCAGGGTCAGAGTAAATGACCGGCATATCCTGCTCAAGCTGCAGCCGGCAGTGCATGCGTCTTCCCTCAATCTCCGGGGTCAGGAGATTGACACACTCCGACGCGATGTCATTGATTTTACAGGAGACCGGGCTGACGGTAACCGGCTTCAGGTAATTTGTTATCCGGTTGAGCATCTTTTCCAGACGCAAGGTCTCGCGTAAAATTATTCGGCTCTCGGACAATTCTGGTTCTTTTTTGTAGAGCCGCCGGGCAAAGCCGCCGATTGCCGCCAGGGGGTTGCGTATTTCATGGGCGACTTCTGCCGCAATGACTCCCAGGGTCTTAAGCTTTTCCCGCTGCACCAGAGTCTTCTGGGCAACCTCAAGCGCGAGCGTGCGCTCCCTCACCAGCTCTTCAAGATTATCCCGATGCTTCTGCAGTTCATCCATTGCCAGCCGGTGGGCGGTGATGTCGGTAATGAACCCCTCCAGTGCCGGCAACCCTCCGGAAGGAGATGGCACCTGCCGGCCCTGTTCCCAGACCCATTTTACAGTGCTGCCGGCAGTTATAATCCTATAGGTGAGCTGAAACGGCCGGTTTTCCTGCAACGCGGCCTGCACCTGGCTCCAGACCATTTTTTGATCGTCCGGATGTATGAGCTGCGCATAGGAAATTCTGCTGTTATTGATCAGGTCATGCGCATGATATCCGGTGAGCACAAAGCAGCCCTCGCTCACGAACTCCATGGTCCAGTCGCGGTCGTTGCGGCAGCGATAGGCAAGGCCCGGCAGATTGCTGAGCAGCGTCTCCAGGGTGCGCTGGCTTTCTTTGAGTTCCTCCTGGGAGCGCCGAATGGCCGCCATGTCGCGGTCAACCAGCCAGTACAGTATCAGCGCCGTAACCGAGAGAAAGAACCACCCTTCGAATAAATCCAGGATGGCGTGTGCAGTCTGGTCACTGAACAAGAACGCGAGACCCCGATGAACAACGCTGATCCACAGCCCGCCAATCAGCATGAAGGCTGCGGCAATCTTTATCGGGCTAGTCAGCCACGCAGATGCTTTTCTCTTTGCCTGCTCTGTTTTCATGCCTATGGCCCTGGTACATATTCAATTTGGAACTCAGGAACTCTTGATGGGGAAAAATAAAATTTTCCTGATTTCCAGATATTAAATTTCCGGCAGCGGCTCCCGCCGCTTAACCCATTCTGCGGGAAGCCCGTTCGCGGACAGAGAAACGATGCCGCCCACAATGGCGCACGTGGTATCACGGTCACCAAGCCCGGCAACCGTCCACCACAAGGCATCGGCAAAATCTTCCAGGTGATAGGCAGCGCTCCACAGGCAAAAGGGTACGGTATCCTGGGCGGAGACGCGACTGCCGGTTCCCAACCGCAGCACTGCTTCATCCCGGTTAGCGCCTGCTATATCAAGCGCT
>CAYNVA010000565.1:0-2536 GCA_964400575.1 uncultured Thermodesulfobacteriota bacterium
GACCAGCTTGCAGCGCAGACGCGGCTGCTTGCTGCGTCAAAAACCTATGAGCGGCTTGCTGCGCTGCAGTACAACGGGGGCTATGCCCCTTATTCCACGGTGCTGCAGGCCCAGCAGCAGCTTTTTCCGGCGGAGCTGAAATGGGCCCAGCTTTCAAGCACGGCCCTGAGCGCGGCAGTGACTGTCTATCAGGCCATGGGCGGCGGCTGGATTGATGCGGCAGATCGCATGGCAGCAGGGTCCCCTGCAGCAGGCGATAATGCCACTCAAAGCCAGACCCGATAGGGCTATCATTTTCTCAGGCGGCGTGCTGGTGATGCCGCCTGTCCGCACGGCAACATCAATCCCGTTTATGCCCTTCCTTCGATCAGATTTCATCCGGCTGGCGCAAGTCGTATGAGTATTTATACTCATGTCTAATTGAGTATTTATACTCATGGAAGACTTTGTTTCAATCTGCTAAAATAGTAGTTGTTTTTAAATGCAGCACGCATCGGTTTTTTCAAAAATCATTACACTGGTTGTTTTTTTAATGGATTATAAAACAATGGAGTGTATAAACATCGCGAGTACTGAGGAAAAATGCAGGCAGGAAAACAGAAAGTTCCCGCGTTTTTCAGTAGCGCTGCCTGCGGAGTGTCACGACAACAGCGGCCAGGTCGCAGGGCAGTGCCGGATAGTTGATGTTAGCGAGCAGGGCCTGGGATTTGAGATAGAATCGGACGTGATGCTTAGCTACGGGCAGAATGTGCTGCTTAAAATATTCCTCCCCGATACGCCTGTGCCGCTGAGCGCGGTTTTAAAACTGCAATGGATAAATATCCCGCTTGAAGGTAAAATGATTAAGCGTGTGGGCGGTCAGCTGTTATTTATGGATGTTCGGGAAAAGGCTCAGCTGATGCAGTATGCCTAAGCGGACGTTCTTGCGGGAGTTGCGAAAAAAAATATCTTTTCGCATCCCTGGCGGGCTTTATAGTCCGGCGGCAGTTGTTTAAGAGGCGCTTACCGCCCTTTTCTTTTTTTTTGCCTGCCGATATACTCCACCGTAACTTTCGAGCTGATGCCGCCCCGCGGCGTCCAGGTGCTTGTCAGCAGCATCCACTGCGGCGAGCAGGCTTTCACCAGGTCGTTTAAAATCCGGTTGGTGATGTCTTCGTAATAGATGCCCTGATTGCGGTACTGCTGCAGGTAGAGCTTCAGGCTTTTGAGCTCAATGCAGGAAGCCGCGGGAATGTAGCGGATGAGCACAGCGCCGAAATCGGGCTGGCCGGTTTTGGGGCAGACCGAGGTGAACTCGGGGGCCTGTATTTCAATCTCATAGCTGCGGTCGGGATGCGGGTTTGCAAATACCTCGAGTATGGGCACCCCGGTTTTTGAAAGCGGCGGCCCCTTTTTTGCTGCCATTGAGCTTTATCCTTTCCTGCTAGACCGTGGCCGCCACAACATCATAGCCCTTTTCCCGGAGCGCTTCGGTAATGGGGGTTATATTGCACTTTTTAAGGCGGAAAAAATAATATTTGTTGTTCTTGCCGTTTGCGTCGCTCATGCCTACGCTGAGTATATCACCGCCCTTGTGTTTAATAAGGCGGGAGGCTTTTTCATACTCTTCCTGATTGTCATGCATAATCACGTCGATGCGCGAGCTCGCCTGCAGGCCGCCCATGATCTCGATGAACTCCGCCAGTATATCTCCTACGGTGATGATGCCCACCAAGTGGCCGTCCTCCAGCACGGGTAGCCCGCCGATTTTGTTGCTGTACATGATCCTGGCAGCCTCCTCCATGCTTTCTTCCGGCCCGATGGTCAGGGGGGTTTTGTTCATGAATTCCGCCAGCGGCATCTCGTTGCCATTGGGCAAAAGCAGCACCTGTTTAATGTCCGAGTCGGAAATAAAACCTATGAACCTCCCGTCGTCGACCACGGGCAGATGCCGTATGCCATGCTTGTGCAGGAGATGCACAGCGTCCAGCACGTTTGCATCGGAGGATATGGTGACAATCTGTTTTGCCATTCTCCGTTTGATTTTCATGTCGCTCTCCTTATCGGATCGTGAACGTTCAAGTACTGGCTTCCTCCTCAGGCCTGGAAGACCATACGCGCATGCCTGTCAGGCTATGAATTCCGGCAGGATTTTTTTCAGCTCCTGAATTGCCCGACAGCGGTGGCTGATGCTGTTTTTATGTTCGGCAGCCATTTCGGCAAATGTCAGCCCTGATACCGTATCCACAAAAAGCGGGTCATAGCCGAAACCCTGCACCCCTTTAAGCTCCCGTATTATAACACCCCTGTAGATGCCTTCAACTACTTTTTCCCTGCCCCGGCTGTCAACGATGGCGATAACGCATCTGAACTGCGCCCCCCGCTTTTCATCCGGCACGCGGGCCAGTTCGCGCAGCAGCTTTTCATTGTTGCGGCGGTCATCTGCTGGCTCGCCTGCAAACCGCGCCGAGTAGAGGCCGGGCAGGCCACCCAGTGCGTCGACCTCAAGGCCTGAATCGTCGGCTATGGTGACATGGCCTGTGTGCCGGGCGATGGC
>CAYNVA010000566.1:0-2398 GCA_964400575.1 uncultured Thermodesulfobacteriota bacterium
GAGCCCGGCAGCACCGGCAGCAGCGAACCGGCAAGGCCCAGCAGCATAAGCACAACAGTCAGTGCGACAACAAGTTCCGTGGGCATGGCATTACAGCTTTTCTTTTGCCAGAAAGACGCCTTTATCCACCTTGGCGAAAAACTCCTGGTAGAACTTCTGGTCCTGCACCTGCACGACCTCCATTGTGGCTCCGCTGTTGTCGTAGGTCTTCACCTGGAAGTTCATGCGCACCCTGGTTTTTTTGCCGTAAGCGCTCACCGTGCCTGAGCATTCAACCACTGAATTCTTTTTCCAGCGGTCGGTCTCGTCGGAAAAAAGTTTTTTCCAGAACCCGCGGTCGTCCACATCAATCTCTTTCGTGGCGGTGACGACTCCCAGGGCGGCATCCGCGTTTTTCACGATGTAAAAATCATCCTGCAGGACATTCAGGAGAGCCTTCATGACCAGAAGCGTATCGGCAGTGTCAAAAGCCCGGGTCTGAAATTCCCGAATCTGCAGCTGCGACATCACGCCCGGATAGCCGCCGCGGCTTGAGGACGAACAGGCGCAGAGCGCGCAAACGGCACATACGGCAAGAAGCGTCTTTTTCATGATCGTTCCTTAAAACTTACTCATATGGTAGGAGAAGTTGTTGACCTGGCCGCTTTTGCTGAATTTTATCACCACGGTAAGCGTCTTCTGCGTGGTGCTGGAAGCGCCCGAGCCGCCGCCATAGCTGCCCCCGACGCCGCCCAGAATCAAGGCCTTGCTTCCAGCCCCGCCTGCGCCGACTCCGCCCGACACATTCCCGCTGCTTTGCGAATATGAGGCCTCGGTGGCTATCTTGTCATAGACCCAGGTCTCAAGGCCGTCCTCATCGCGCGTGACGATATTGGGCGACCCCAGCGTCTCGGCCACACTTGCCTGCGACATGCCGGTTCTGATTTCCTTCTGCACAACCCCGAGCGTCATCTCCCGCTCTTTTACCGAGTGCAGATTGCTCTCATGAGCGCATGCTGTCAGAAGAAATGAGGCGGCAACAAGGACGACAATAATAAAACTTTTTTTCATGACAGTACCTCCACTGTACTATTTTTATTTTGCCGGAAACGTGCCGCGTTACTGACTTGCTGGCACGTCCGCATCTCGTCTACTATTAATAAACACGTAATACCGTCGTACCGCAACAAAAAAAGCTCACCCCCTTTAGGGGGGTGAGCTTTGTGGCGGCAGAATTCCGGTGGTCAGCCCTTGAGCATTTTTGCCAGGTCGTCGATGATGGGCTTGGAGCCGACATACAGCGTTGTGCGCTGGTGATGCTTGGCGGGTTTGATGTCAAGTATCGGCGTGCCGTTTTCGTCGATGGCATCGCCGCCGGCCTCGCGGCACATGAAAGCCACGACATTTGCCTCATACAGGAGCCGCAGCTTGCCCTGGGGCCGATTCTCCTTTGGATCAGGATGATTGAGGATGGCCGGATACATGAACAGGCCGCCGTTTGAGAGCAGCCGGTGAAAGTCGCCGGCCAGCGCGCCGATATAGCGGAACTTGTATTTGCTCAAATTGCCTTTGATCCATTTCTGCACCTTGTCGCTAAACACGCTCGTGTTGCCGGCATTGAACGACAGCTCCCACTTTTTCGGCTTGTCGGGCAGCGTCATGCGCACGGGCTTGACATAGGTGGCTGTTTCATCTGCGTGAAAGCGCCAGCAGCCCGCCTCGCGCAGCGCCAGCGTGAACATGCCCGTCGGGATGACGAACATGCCCGCTGCGATATACTCGCGGCCCGAGCGCAGATGAAAATCTTCAGGGCCCTGCAGGTTGCCGTCGAGGTTGCGCTTGGCAATGCCGAACATGAAACCAACCGGCAGGCCGTGGGCCACATTTGACGATCCGTCGAGCGGATCAAAATACACGAAGTAGCGGCCGCCCTTCTTGTTCATGTCTATAATGTCATTGCACTCCTCGCTTACCACCTGAATGACGCGCTGGCTTGATGCCAGATAGTGTGCAACGATCTCATGGGCGATGTCATCCATCTTCATGACGTCTTCGCCTTGCACATTGATCGAGCCGGCCATGCCGAGATTGCCCTTGAGCGCGCCGGTGCGGTAATAAAGCTCGATGCGCTTGGCCGCGGTCATTATTGCGTCCATGAGAATGAGAAAGTGGTAGGTGCGGTTGTGTTTTTCCTGATGGGCCATCAGAAAGTTGCGAAATGTCTGTTCAAACTCTATCATGGCATCCTCCTGTAAAATCAGTTAGAGAAACCGTTTCGGGCGCCGCCGCTGCTCCGGGACCTGGCCGGCGGGCAGGTTTAGAAGATGCAGGGCGCATCTATGAAAACCACAGGGATAGTCAACAGCTTGTGCAGGTGCTCGCCTAATGCCTTCATGCCGAAGGTTTCAGTCTGGTAGTG
>CAYNVA010000567.1:0-4003 GCA_964400575.1 uncultured Thermodesulfobacteriota bacterium
GTTGAAATGATGCCCCAGATCCTTCCGACCGAGGATGAAGAGATTGCCAAGGCCTTTACCGGCATGATCCAGAAGGAAGGCATCGAGATACTGACCAATACCTCGGTCAGCAAGATCGAGGACAAGGCCGGGAAGAAGCTCGTGACCTACGGCGACAAGCAGAAAGAGGTTGATCTGGTGCTGGTGGCAGTGGGCCGCTCGCCCTATACCGAAGGCCTGGGGCTTGACAAGGCCGGCGTTGCCATGGAAAAGGGCTTTGTAAAGGTCAATGAATATCTTGAAACAAGCGTTCCCGGCATCTACGCTATCGGCGATGCCATCGGCAACTATATGCTCGCGCATGTGGCAACCTCTGAAGGCGAAACCGCCGCGCTGAACGTGCTTGGCAAAAAGCACAAGATGAGCTACCGCTCAGTGCCCCGCGCTGTCTATACCAGCCCCGAAGTTGCAAGTGTGGGCATGAGCGAGAAGGAAGCAAAGGCCAAGTACGGCGACGTGCAGATCGGCCGCTTCCCCTTTGTGGGCTGCGGCAAGGCCCTTGTCATCAATGAGACAGGCGGGCTCGTGAAGATCATCGCCGACAAGAAGTACGGCGAAGTGCTGGGCGTTATGATACTTGGGCCCCATGCAACCGACCTGATCAACGAGGCCGCTCTTGCCATTCAGATGGAAGCAACATTTGAGGAAATGGCCCACACCATTCATGCCCATCCCACGATTGCCGAAAGCATCATGGAAGCAGCACTTGATGTGGACAAGAAAGCCATTCATATGCCAAAGAAAAAGTAGTAAGCCCCCCTTACTACTTGTAAAGGGAAAGGCCGTGCCTTCGGGTGCGGCTTTTTCTGTTTGCGGGGGCAACGAGATTTATCACCCCAAAGGTTTTCATATGCCTGCAGGCGGTTTGGGAACGCTAGGGGAAATTGTCAAGATAAAGATTTGCCCCCAGCCTTCCTCCCTCGCCTGCCACAAGGCCGCTGTCCCCCCCCCTTTTTATTGCCTTATTGTCCAAGGCACGACGATTGACATCAGATAGCGTATATGCTATCGTTTCACTCATGAAGGAAGTTGAAAAGCTATTGTCAAATCCCAACAATGTCCGCTTTGCGGACCTGCTGGCAATCTGCCAGCGTTATTTTGGAAAACCGCGCATAAGCGGTAGCCACCATATATTCAAAACTCCGTGGCAGGGCGACCCGCGATTAAACCTGCAGCGTGATGGCAGCCAGGCAAAACCGTATCAGGTTCGCGATGTGGTCAAAGCCCTTAAAAAATTGCAGGAGGAACCCTGATGGAAACTATGATTGATAAATACACATACCGTCTTGAATGGTCTGATGAAGACAATTGCCATGTGGCGCGGTGCCTTGAGTTTCCATCACTCGGGGCGCATGGAAAAACTGCGGAAAAGGCATTAAAAGAAATAAGGGCTGTTGTTGCGGCATCGATTGCATGGATGCAGGAGGAACATGAGCTCGTGCCGGAGCCACTCAGCCTGCGCAAATATAAAGGGCACCTTACGCTGAGGATTCCGCCTGATAAGCACCGCGAGCTTGCTATAAAATCGGCTGAAGCGGGAGTATCGATGAATCAATTTTTGTTGTCACGGCTGTAAAAGGAAAGTTTTGCTGCGGCTGCATCTTCTAATATCTGAGAGCGTGTTTTAAAAGTATAAAATGATCAAGCGTAGGGTGGATTAAGCCCGTTTTTATGGGTGGGACCGCTTCGCTTGTTCCACCCTGCCAGCGCTCTGCGCCCTTATTGGAGTCATACTTCAGGGCGAATCCACCAAAAACATGCCTTTTAAAACACGCTCTAAGGCCTTTCCTGCACGTGTAAACATCCCGCATCATCAGTTGGACTCTGGGGCTTTAATCAATAGGCGCCTGTTCCTCATTTCCCTATGGTCATCAGGCTGATTTAAAATATAACTTTAAATATTCATAAACTATGCTATGCTCTCACTCATGATACAACGCGACATACAACGCGAGCTGAAGGCCGTAGCGCTGGAGTATCCGGTCGTGACGATCGTGGGGCCGCGGCAGTCGGGTAAAACGACGCTTGCCGGGATGGTTTTTAAAAAAAAGCCCTACTGCTCGCTTGAAGATCCCGACACGGCGCTGCTTGCAGCAACCGATCCGCGCGGCTTTCTGGGGCAGTTCCCCGACGGAGCCGTTCTTGATGAAATCCAGCGGGCGCCGCAGCTGCTTTCCTACCTGCAGACCATTGTTGACCGGCAGCCGAAGCGCAAGGGCCTGTTTATTCTTACCGGCAGCCATCAGCCGCAGCTGCATTCAGGCATCAGCCAGTCGCTGGCGGGCCGCACTGCGCTTCTGACGCTGATGCCCCTGTCGATTGCGGAGCTGCGGCTGTTTAAAATCAGGCCCCAGGCCTTTCAGTGCATGCTGAGCGGCTTTTACCCCCGCATATACAATGACGGCCTTGACCCTTCGCGGTTCTATAAAAATTATTTTGCCACCTATGTCGAGCGGGATGTTCGGCAGATTTTGAACCTTAAGGATTTGTCGGCTTTTCAAAAATTCATGAGGCTCCTTGCCGGCCGCATCGGCCAGCTCATCAATTTCAGCAGCCTGGCTAATGATACCGGGGTGTCTTCCGTTACCATAAAGCACTGGTGCTCCATCCTGAAAGCCTCATATATTATTTATGAGCTCAAGCCCTATTACCGAAACTTCAACAAGCGGCTTGTGAAATCACCGAAGATTTATTTTACCGACGTGGGGCTCGCGGCATATCTGCTCGGGCTTACCGGCACGGATCAGATCAGGCGCGACCCCTGCAGGGGTGGGCTTTTTGAAAATCTGGTAATCATGGATATATACAAATCCCTGGTCAACACGGGGCAGGAGCCTGACCTGTATTTTTTCCGTGATACCAACGGCAATGAGGTTGATCTGCTTATTGCCCGTGGCCGTGAGCTCATACCCGTTGAAATTAAATCCTCCGAAACCTATGCCCCCGATTTTGTCAGGGGGATTGAATATTTCAAAAAAACAGCAGGGCAGGACCTTAAAGGCTTAGTGATCTATGCAGGAGACCGGGGGCAGCAGATTGGCTCAAACAAACTCTGCGGCTTTGCCGAAGCCGGCCGTGCTGTTCTGAAGTGAGCTGTCAGGTCAGGGTAAACATGTATCATACGTCTTCCCGCGCAGGAAGGCATAAGAAGCTGATTGCTGTTCAGAATTATTGCGGAAGTAATTCAACTCAATCACCAGCGTCCCCAAATTGGTTCCCCTGCGTGGTATGGTGCGAAGCACGTGAAAAGCTTGGGGGTAGGGAGGTAGGGGAGCTAAATAAATCTGTCCCCTTTTCTTCCGGGCCGCTCAACCGGGCGAATGGCGAATATCTGGTCAGCAAAAGGCGCTGTTGCCCCTTTATGCCCAAAATGACTTTTCAGGCTGATTTTGCAGTGCGGGTATTTGTGGAAACAGTATGAGCCGAGACAATTTTTAATCCAAGAGATCGGGCAAGATCCTCTGCCTTTTCTCTGGTCTTTTTAATTAATTCATCCGGAGCAAGGTCTTTGGTTTCATTATAATCCTGCTCCCTGACACTGTGAATCCATGCCAGCGATTTATATTTCCACTTCGCCATAACCTGTTACCTCCTCTGGCGGAACAATATCTATCGGGGAAAACCCCAACTTTAAATTTACACTATTTATAAGTCTTCTGACGGTTATGTTTGCCATATGTCTATAGTTCCAGGAAACAATATAATCAATCTGGTGGTAAACCGCTATGGCGATATGACGGGCATCGTCTCGATACTTCACCGGAATCACTTTATCGTGAAGATATGCCTCGGATAGTTCTATGCACTCCTTTGTTTCCTCGAGCAATGATAGCCCTGCATCTGCTATCAAACGTTCCAACTCATTTTTTATCTTCAGGGGCGCCCTCTGGATCTCAAGCAAAGTTAAATAAGAAATAAAGCCTTCATAGGTTTTGTTTTTTATGAGTTCAAGAAGGTTTCTGGC
>CAYNVA010000568.1:0-5198 GCA_964400575.1 uncultured Thermodesulfobacteriota bacterium
TGGAAATCCTGGAAAACTTCATCCTGCTGATTAACCCGATTCAAAACCCTGACGGCAGGGTGAACGGCACCAGGGTGAATGGGTACGGGATTAACCTCAACCGTGATTTTATCACCCAGTCTCAGCCTGAAACAAAAGCCCTGGTCGCCGTGCTGGCCGACTGGAATCCCCTGGTGCTTCTGGACCTGCACGGGTTTATGGTCCCCATGCTGATTGAGCCCTGCACGCCGCCTCACAACCCCAACTACGAGTATGACCTTTACCTGAAATGGGCCCTTGATCAGGCCCTGGCCATGAAGGCCGAGATGAAAGAGCAGCTTGACCTTGACTCTGTGATCCCTATTCTCGAAATGGCTGATTCGTGGGATGATTGGCCGCCGATCTACGCCCCCCAGTATGCCATGTACCACGGATCGTACAGCCACACGCTGGAAACCCCGTTCATGGACGAACGCGGTGTAGAGGCCCTGGTTACGGCGGTTATGGGGGCTCTGAAGTTCGCGGTCAAAAACAAGCAGGAAATGGTTATTGACCAGATCGAAATATTCCGCCGGGGATTTCTCGATCTTCCCCAGCAGCCTGTCAGCCAGGAAATCCTGGACCAGATACCATACGATCAATTTGAAGACCTGATGATTCAAGTGTTTCCGGAAGCATATGTGATTGCCCTGTCGCCGCCCTTACAGCAAAGCGCGCATCAGCCTCATATGCTGATCGACTTTTTGCTGGCCAACGATATCCAAGTGGGAAAAGCGCTGCATGCCTTTGACCTCGATAATGTGACTTATCCCAGGGGAACCTGCGTGGTATGGATGGACCAGCCCAAGCGGGGACTGGCAAACACGATTCTCAGCAGCGGCGTGGACCTTTCCGCTATTGAGGGACTGTCGTTCTACTCCAATCCGTCCGCCTGGTCCCACCCGCTGCTCTGGGGAGTACGGCGGGCCGTGGCTGAGAAGCCGCTCACTGTTAAAACAGCCCGCCTGCGAAAGCAGCGGCCGCTGCGCGGTTCCGTGCAGGGCAGGTCCGGCGCCGGGTACGCGTATTTGCCGAACTGCAACGAGGCGATAAGGGCTGCAAATGACCTGTTTGCAGCCGGAACCGATGTGTCGCGTCTGGAAGATGCCGCGGGCGCTAAAAGCCCGCTGGATGTGGGCGCGTTTATCTTCAGGGATAACCATGCGAAGGCAAACCGTCTTGCACTGAAATACGGGCTGGATGTTTTTGCCCTCACGGAAATTCCGGACGGCGCCGTTCAACTGAAGACGCAGCAGGTTGCCGTCTACCCAGCCTACGGAGAATCAGGGGCCGCTGTTTGCCTGCGAGAACTCGGCTTTACCTACCAGGAGGTCACCGCCAAGGAACTGAACGCCGCATCATCCATATTGGACGATTTTGATGTACTGATTTTCGAGCGAGTGGAGTGGCGGAATGAGCTTGATGCGGTCGGGTATAATAATATTGTTGCCTTTTTGGAAAGCGGCGGCGACTTTATCGGCATGGCCGGGGGGATTGATTTTGCAGACGATGCTTCTCTGCTGGACATTGCCCTGGAATCAGTTGAAAAAGTCGACGGTATTGTCAAGGTGGTTAACACACCGTCAGACCCCATTACGGCCGGCCTTCCTTCAGAGGACTATGCCTATCTGAATTCCCCGTATTGGTTTTCGAGCTTGGGCGATGGCGTCAAATCCTCGATGTATATAAAGAATAGCGAGGATTTTTTTGTATCAGGGTACTGGCCGGGATGGTCCGGCAGCGGGGCCGGCGGAAAACCGGTCGTCATTCACAGCGACAAAGGGCCGGGCAATATCACGCTTATCGGAATCGCGCCAACTTTCAGGGGGCATCCGAAAAATATGTTCCGGGTGTTGGCCAATGCCATTTTTACCGGTTTGGACTGACCGGGCACATAGAAGTTCGTAATCGATGAAGATAGTGCTGAAAGAAAGGTCCCCGATAAAATCCTGCGGGTTGGACAAAGTTAAACATGCCCGACAACCGTATTGATTGAAATCACATTAATGCCGGGCACGCTTCGCTTTGCCCAGCCTACGGGCTGAAAAGAAGCGGGTAGGGTGCGCACCGCGCACCGAGTTCCTATCAATAATTAATCAGCGGTTCGGCATAGCAGTACAGGCAGCCATTAGGGCATTTCTGGCTGTACCACCCGATATCGATGCTCTCGGTGCAGCCACACAGCCTGCGCTGCCCCTTTGCCCGCTTTGTCGAACAGATTTCCCCATCCGGATGCAAACGGTTTAAAAGCGCGCCATCGATGCAGCTTGAGCAGCCGCAGCCTTCTACCGAGCAGTAGTGCAGGCTCATGCCCAGGCCGGCAGCTGTCTGCTCAAGCAGCTGAACATGTTCTTCCCGCTCCTGAGCTGAGTGGGCCGCAAGGCGCACGCCTTTCTTCTCCAGGCGACGCAGCACCTTGGGGTACGGCTCAACCCAGCTCGTGCGGCAGGCGCTGATGCCCGCTGCTGCCATGCTGCAGGCAAGAGCATCAAACATATCTATATTGCTTATAAAGCTTTCCTGTGCCACGCAGCGCACGATCGGGTCAAAGCGCCAACAAATCCGCTCAGACCCCTTGACCAGAGCGATGAGGGCGGGCACCATCTGCTGTACCATTTTCCATGGCGGGATATTGGGCTCAAGCATTGTGCCGCCAAGGCCCGTAACAGTCAGATGCACATACAGCTGAGCGTAGCGCTCAAGGGCTTCGCGCAGCGCGCCCGGGGCGATCATGTTGCGGGGATTTTTTGTCCAGATAACAAGGCTGTGCACCTGTTCGGGTGGATAGTCGCGAAGCTTTTGGGTGAGGAACTCGGGGTAGCAGCACACCAGATCCGTGCGTCGGCTTGCCGACAGCACGACGCGCTGCTGCTCACGGGGAAATAAAGTTGGCTGCGTCATACCGCTACTTCTGCATGCCGGTGGCGTTCAAGCCAGCGGACCCGCTTTTTTGTAGGCCGCCCGGTAGATTGTTCTTCCATGCATGAGATACTTGCGCTCATAATGCGTGGCGCCGGACTCGGGGTCAGCACCTGCGGGATCAATCCTGCGGCAATACAGTTCTTCAAGCCCAGGGCAGCCCCTGCCTGTTTTCAGCATGATCGCGAAATATTCAGCAAAATCCGTGGCAAGATGTATGCAGCCGCCGGGCGCCAGCCGGTCGCGCAGTATGTCGAAAAAATCAGGATTCACCAGGCGGCGCCTGCGATGTTTTGTTTTTGGCCAGGGATCAGGAAAATAGATATGGAAGGCCTGCACCGACTCGGGGGGCACATAGGCCGGTATAAAATAATCGGCCTCGGTACGCAGCAGCCGCACATTCACGGTCCGCGCTTTTTCGACCCGCTCTTTCATGATAGTGAAAAATTTATATGCCCGCTCAATGCCGATATAGTTGGTGCGGGGATTATCCCGGCTGCTGCGGATAATGAACCGGCCCTTGCCTGACCCTATTTCAACTTCTATGGGATTGCCATTGCCGAAAACAGCGTCAAAGCGCAACCCGTCGTCAAACTGTCGTATGAATATTTCAACCTCGCGGGCATCGGGCGGATTCTGCTGCAGCTCAGGAGCAGGAGATGTCATTTTTACCGCTACCCTTTACCTTGTACATGCGTTCATCGGCCAGATGCAGAATCTGCTGGTTGTTGTCGGCGTCATCGGGGCAGGTGGCGATGCCGAAGCTGGCCGTGAGGTGAATGGCAAGTCCGTTTGCGGCAAGAAACACCGTGCTGTTGAGTTTTTGCTGCAGCTCACGGCAGAAGGTGAGGGCTGCCTGCTTGCCGGTGTCGCGCAGAATGACGACAAACTCATCGCCGCCGTAGCGGGCGCCGAAATTATTTTCACCAAGCATGCCGGAGATAATGCCGCCCATTTCCCCCAAAAGGCTGCTGCCGCACAGATGCCCGTGCGTGTCATTGACATTCTTGAAAAAATCAAGGTCGAAAAAAATCAGCGAGCAGTCGCTGCCCAACTCCCGGGCGCGTTCGATCTCCTGATGCAGCAGTGCATGCAGATGGCGGGAATTATACAGCCCGGTGATGTCGTCGGTAATAGTGAGCTTGCTCACCTGCTCAAAGTTGCGGGCGTTTTCAAGGGCGATAGCTGCAAAGTCGGCAACCGTTACAAGCATTTCTATATCGAAGTCGTGCATCGACGCCAGATCGGTTCTGTTCACGAATTCGATAACCCCGAGCACCTTGTCGCGGATCTTCAGCGGTATGCAGATGATGGATTCGGTTGAAAATGCGGCGGCATCATCAACTTTGCGGCTAAATCTGGGCTCTTTGTCAACGCTTGGGACCAGCAGGGGCCGGCCGGTCTTGGCAACCCAGCCGGCAATACCCTCGCCGATTTTCAGGCGCGTATCTTTTATTTTTTCAGCCTGGCCGGTTTCGCTGACCACGATCTCGAAATAGAGCTCCTGCCGTTCATGATCAACCAGCAGCAGCGACCAGTTCTCCGGGTTGAACAGTTAAGACTCTTTGTATAAAATCTGCTGCACCACATCTTTCACCGTCAGCGATGAGGTAAGCGTCTTGCCGATCTCATGAATGATCGTTATCCGCCGCTTGATCTTCTCAAAATCGGCCAGTTGTGTTTGTGTCATTTTTCCCTCTTCTGGTGCTCTAAGCAGCTGTCTCGTTCAGGCTTTGCCAAAGGTCCCGTGAAATAGATGCTACGAGCGATCCCCAAAAATTAGCGTTCCAACCCGCACAAGGGTTGCGCCTTCCTCAATGGCCACTTCAAAGTCCGATGACATGCCCATGGAAAGCTCGGAGAGCCCGACAATGCCGGGCAGCTCTCGCGCAATATCATCCCGCAGCAGCCGCAGGGCCCTGTAAAAAGGCCGCGACTGCTCAGGGTCATCTGATGGCGGCGGCATGGTCATAAGGCCCTGCACGCGCACCTGCTGCAGGCTCGCCGCGGCTGCAATCAGCCCGAGGGCATTGCCTGGCTCGCAGCCATGCTTTGTCTGCTCGCCAGAAACATTAACCTGCACAAGAACCGGAAGCACCCTGCTGTTTTTGCCGGCTTCACGATCAAGGGCACGGGCCAGCGGCAGGCTGTCAAGGCTGTGCACCATATCAAAAAGCGCGGCTGCATATTTGGCCTTCTTGGTCTGCAGATGGCCAATATAATGCCATGAAACCTTCTGTTTGTCCAGAAGGGGAATTTTT
>CAYNVA010000569.1:0-2417 GCA_964400575.1 uncultured Thermodesulfobacteriota bacterium
CAGCCTGCCCCTGCTCCCCTTCGCAACATTGTTTTCGTAGCTTCCGAGCTTTATGACATGCTGTGCATCAGAGGTATAGAGATGCCATGCATAAAAATTCTTGTACGGCCCGTCATACGGAACGGTGAATCCCGTCACCGGAAAAACAAGACGGCGCTTATCCTCATTAAAGTACATGCGCTCACCGAAATAGTATTCATCCTCAATTGCAAACATCGTAGCGCAGCAGCGCTGAATATCGGCGATATCTTCTTTTCGCTCCAGCAGCGCAACGCTTAATCCATTTTCACCGGCCACCTTTGCCGCCATAAGCCCCGCAGGACCGGCGCCGACAATAACAACATCAAAAATCTTTGACATAATTTAATTATCCTTTCATATATGAGTACTGAATGCTGAGTGGTGAAAATATTTTTTTCAATCTCAGTCCTCGTTTCTCAGTGCTTTTATACAATTTTAAACCCCCACTTAATTCTCTTTTCCATATCTTCTTCCATGTTCTCGCGAACCTTAATCATCCTATCCATGGTATCAGGCCGTTCTTCATAGATCCTGGTCATCAGCTCGCCATAGACCCTGCCTATGTTGTTGACAACCTTGAAAATATCAAGGGTCTGGGGGAACGTCTCCTCCGAAAGGCCAACAATATAGTCGATATCATCAGGGGTAAGATACTCGGTAAAATCCCTTCCTCCCTGTTTGCGCCTGCCAAAGGGCTCAAAGTAGTGTTTTGAATACCAGTCCAGATATTCCCGCAGGCCCTCTTCGTTTGCCTTGCCGCTGCCCAGCGCACGGGCCATGACCTTGCCGGCCTTGTACCCCGTGCACAGCGATCCCACATTGCTCATCTCGCGGCGCCAGCATGCGTCACCGATAAAAAGCACATTATCCCTGAACGGGTGCTCGATGGGGTTCATCAGGCTGACCACGCACGCGGTGCGGTGCTCGAGAATCTTCGAATTCTTGTACCAGGGAGCAAAGGTGGGATCCTCTTTCACAAAATACTGAAGCAGTGCAGGTATGCTTTCATCGCGCTTCATGGTTGAGGCATAAATATGATAACAGTCCTTATCTGCAACCGGTATCATGGAGAAGATTCCACGCGGGGTGACCATGAACAAAAAGCCCTCAGGGTCAGGGCATGCCGTGCCCTGAATGGATAAAGAGGTATCGCGGGATGTTCCATAGAACTCGCGCTCCTTGTTAAAGCCCATGACGCGTGCCGTGCGCGAGTTGATGCCGTCTGCTGCGATAACAAAAGAAGCTTCATACGTCTGGCTATCCTCGCACTCTACAGCAGCGCCTGCCTGCGTTTTCTTTACCGAGCACACATTTGTGTTAGTGAATATGGCAACGCCATGCTTCTGAGCATCTAGCATCAGCTGCCCCAGCAGCTGTCCTTTATTGAACGAGGCGCCCATTCTTTTGTGCTTCGCGTCTTTGCGGATCTCGGAAAAATTGCCGAACTCAAGCCGCTTGCCGCCGGGCGAATAAATATGAAAGCCGAAAACGTTCTGAAACGGGCCGTCATAGAAAATCTTAAAGCCAAGCGTCGAGCAACAAACCTCCTTTTTGTCCTCATCAAAGGCAACGATCTGGTCAAAGGTCGGCTCATTGAGATTAAGCACGCCGCCGCATGAGCGGTGGATTTTGGTTATGTCCTGCTTGCGCTCAAGAACTGCAACCTTTAATCCTTCCTCTCCGGCAGTTCGTGCCGCCATAAGTCCCGCAGGTCCTGCCCCGACGATAACCAGATCGTATGTGTTCGCCATAGTGTTTCTCCTCGTGCACAATTTATTTTATTTAGCAACCATTTGTGCGGCGCGAAACGTAAAAAGTGCTACGCACCAAAAAAGCAATCCGTCTCACGCCGATCCTTGCATCCTTCACCATATTACTCCAGGCCTTTTGAAAAAGCCTTTTCAAGTATCCTGCACACACTGCCAAGAGAGTTCAGCAGCTCTAACTTGTCTGCTGTATTCACCTGTTTGAAAATTGTTCGGGCAATTCTGTGCCGATGCGTTAAAAAATCTGCTATTGTTTTTTTCCCTTTAGGCGTGAGGCTAACATACACTTTTCTTCTGTCATCAAAGTCCCGCTCACGCTCCACGACCCCTTCCTTCGCCAGGCTGTCTATCATCATGGTCATGTTGGGAAGCTTGACGCCCAGAATTTCAGCAAGCTCTTTCATGGACAGGCGGTCCCTGTCCCTGAACGCAAACAGGGTCTTTATCTGTGACAGCTTAAGGTCGGTTTTCAGCTTTGGATTGCCGCTGATAATTTTCTGCGTATAAATGCGGCCAAAATCCCGCAGCACCGTCAGATATTCAAGCAGTTTTGCTTCCATAGTCTATAGAATTGAAAAGTGTAAAATTCTTAAATCTTGAATCATGTCAATACGCCGGAAAGCCTATGCG
>CAYNVA010000570.1:0-7398 GCA_964400575.1 uncultured Thermodesulfobacteriota bacterium
AAGATGGAATTAAGCACGGTGCGGGGGATTGCCTATTGCGACGGGGACCGGGTGATCACAACACCGCAGCGGGAATACATACAGGATCTTGATGCCCTGTGCCCAGCCTGGGATTTGCTTGACTGGGATGATTATTATCTGTGCTATCTGGAAAACTCAAAGGTTGCCTGTGTGTCCTCCTCCCGCGGCTGCTCAAATGAATGTGCCTTCTGCTCGCAGCATAAGTTTTATCAGAAAACGTACCGGCAGCGATCAGCCGAAAACTTTATATGGGAAATAGAAACGCTGTATCACCGGCACGGGGTGAATTGTTTTTTTGTTGGCGATGAATTTCCGACAAAGGACCGGAAACGCTGGGAACGAATCCTTGATCTCTTGATAGAGAAAGACCTTGGTGTATACCTGCTGTTTGAGACCTGCGCCGGCGACATTCTGCGGGATCGGGAGATCATGTGGAAGTACCGCAGGGCGGGGATTATCCATATGTATATCGGGGTTGAGGCAACAGACCAGTCCACCCTTGACACGTTCAACAAGAAGCAGACGGTGCAGGAGTGCAAAGAGGCGCTGCGGCTTTTAAATGAGCAGAACATAATCACCGAGTGCTCCTTCATTCTTGGCCTTCCGGATGAAACAGAGGAAAGCATCAAACAAAAGATGGCGCTGGCCGAATACTATGAAGCCGACAACCCTCATTTTCTGATGATAGCGCCCTGGCCGTATGCGGATATGTACGACAGGCTCAAGCCCTACATAGAGGACTGGGATTACAGCAACTACAACATGGTAAAACCGGTTGTAAAGCCGACCCATATGCAGCGGGATGACATATTTAAAGCCGTATTGCGCTGTTATAAGACCCATTACATGAAGCAGCTGCCAAAATGGGATGAGCTGCAGGATGAATTCAAGAAGGAGCTTTTGTTCAAGGGGCTGAAGGCGATTATGGAAAACTCGTTCCTGCAGGAGCATATGGGCAAGATGGGCACGATGCCGGCTGAGGTGGCAAAGTATGTAAACCGGTTTGGAGAGACCGGGGCTGAGAATAAAATTGATGCTACGGTAACTGACAAAAAACAGGCGTATGCCTAATAAACAAGTATTCATTACAGAAAAGGCGCCAATCAACATTATATCTTAAGGAGGTGATGGGAACGAGAGTGCCCGAAATTATAAAAAAATATTAAGACAACCAACATATCAACAACAAAAGGAGGGAACAGTATAAATAAAATTTACAGTGATCGTAGCAGTACGATTACAACAAACAGTAGTCCATAACCGTTTCACTTTTTAAACAATAACAAAAGGAGGAAGAGGCATGAAGATGAAGAAAGCAGTTTTTACAGTAATCGTAGCAATACTGGCAGCAGCATTTTTTATGGTGGGCAATTCATTTGCCGAAGACCGGGAACAGGCGGCTCAGGAGAAGATAATTGAGATCGAGGGCGACTGTGACATTGCGGGCACCGGAATTATAAATGGAGTGGTTACCGATGCCTGCAATGGGGCTCCTCTTAGCGGGGTCTATGTATACACTAATATGGGTACCAGCACCCAAACTAACCAAGGTATTTATGTAATGCTTGTTCCTTCAGGCACTGGGACCATATATTTTCAAAAAGCCGGATACGTACCGTCAATTAGTGGATTTACAGTGTGCTCTGGAACGTCACAAGAAATTAACCGAAGTTTGACCCGAACGACCGCCTGTCCAAAAACAACATCCACCACCAGTGTCAGTGGATGCAAATAAAACAATTTTTCTGCACGGATTGACCCCCTCTCGCTCCCCCTTGGCAAGGGGGAGAACTGATTCCCCTCCTTGCCAAAGAGGGGAATCGGGGAGGTCCGTTGCACTGCTGTTATATTCTGAGAGCAAAACCTTTAGAAACAGCCCTGTAAGAATATAGAAGATAACAACAAACAGTAGTCCATAACCGTTTCACTTTTTAAACAATAACAAAAGAAGGAAGAGGCATGAAGGAAGCAGTTTTTACAGTAATTGTAACAGTACTTGCAGCAGCATTTTTTATGGTGGGCAATTCATTTGCCGAAGACCGGGAACAGGCAGCTCAGGAGAAAATAATTAAGCCCGAGGGTGGTTGCAGCTCGGGAACAGGTACCTGTGTTTTAAGTTATGATCCGTCAGATGCCTCTGTGTCCGGTATGGGTGGTTGCGGTGGCGGTTATTGTATGACGTCTTGCGGGTCAGGCAGCGGCCCTTCCGGACAGGTTTCAAGAAGCGGCTATTATTCACGAACGTATAGTTTTGGCCAGGTGTGCGCAGGAGGATATTATGAGAGGAGCGTAAGCCTGCAAAAAAATACCACCACCAGTGTTGGATGTAAATAGAAAGGATAAACCGGCAAAAGCGGCTGGTAAGGCTTCTTTTGCCGGTCACCACGTGTTTGATTATAGCTGATAAATCAAGCACGTGGTGACCGGATTTGCGGAAAAGCAGTCAGTAGGGGACGAGTATTTTCCATAATAATTACAGATAAATAAATAAGAGAGCTGGAAGCATGCGACTGACGAAAATAATAAGCTGGCTGTCGTCGTTAACCTTTACCATCATTGTTCTCTCAGGACTGGTCGGGACGGCCCTTGTCAATATTGTTCTGGTTAACTGTTCATACACTCCGGAGAAGTATGTATCTCAAGATTCCCGCATCATCTGCGGGCTTATTGAGTTTTTCTATTTCAGCGATCTGAATTATTCATGGTGGTTCAGGGCGCTCCTGATTTTGTTTGCAGTAAATCTTGTGCTCTGCATTTTCAAACAAATACCAAGAACACTGGCAACAATACGAAGGCCTGACATGGGTGCCACAACGGCAATCCCCGGCAATCTCCCCTGTGCTGCCGCCTTCAGTGTTCCGGCAGCAGGTGCTGATGCAATGCTCAAATTGGAGAAGAGTATTGCTGAAAAGATTACAAGGCCTTCTGTAACACGGGTCGGCGATACAACCCTGCTGTTTTCACACAGGGGGAGGTATTCGTTTTTTGGGTTTTATATTTCACATGTTGGCCTGCTTTGCATTCTGCTTGGCATAATTATCAGCAGGCTCAGCCATGAAGTAAATGGTAATCTGTACCTGTGTCCAGGGCAGTCAACCGACATTTTTTCCGAGACAATAGATTCAACACTACAGGTAAACAAACTGCCTTTCTCAATCATGCTGGATCGGCTGGAACAGTCGAGTGACAAGGGGTATGGCGATAGAAAAAAAATTCCCTATAAAGGTACGGTTACCGTGCTGGAGCATGGGCAGAAGGTCAAGACAGCCGAACTGCAGGGCTACGAAACGCTTACCTATAAAAATATGCGCGTTGGTTTGACATCCACACTGCAACAAACATCAAATCTCATCACACTTTCCGTAACACCCAAAAAGGCAGGCGGCAGGGAATCAGTGTTTTCTGTCAGGGAGAATAACATTGTTACTGTATCGGGCACCGGACAGTATCTGATGGTTAAAAATGTAATCATACCGCAAAAACCTGCGGCACAATACCCGGATGATCCCGATTTCCTGATGAGCATCCAGAAAATACCGGAAAAGATAGTTCGGCTTGAACTGTACGGAGAAAATGGCCAGCAGCTGCGCACCGCCAGCGTTCCCTTCAAGGGGGCTATATCCTTCAGCCAAACATGGGGTAATGATTATGAATTTGCTGTTTTGGATATTAAAACCGATCCGGTACAGGGAACTGATCTGGCAATAACCATTGAATCGGGAGCCGATATAATCTGGGCCGGTACGTATCTGGCAATCATCGGCTTCCCGATAATGTTTCTGTGCGCTTTCCAAAAAATATGGGTCAAAATTGAAAAGAAGGAAGCGCTCCTGCAGGTTACCCTTGCAGGCTGGAGCAGCCGTAACCAGGGGGCAGTCAATGCACTTTTTAATACAATTAAAACTGCGGCCACGGAGACAGATATTACTTAAACAAGTTCTGAGTATTCTTATATAAAGGGACATAACGTACAGGAGGATTTTAATGCTTAACACAAAGATATTCGGCGCTACAGCATTTGTTTACCTTTTTTCGTCTATTCTCTACCTGTGCTACTTTTTTTTCCGGCAGAAGCGTTTTGGTAACGCTGCAACGCTGGCTGCGGGCTGCGGTGTTGTGCTGCAGACAGCGGCATACGGCATCCGCTGGATAGAAGGATATAATCAGGGCTTTACGCAGACACCGTTTTCATTTTTCACTCTTTATGAAACCCTGATCTTTGCATCCTGGTCAATGGCAATAACCTATCTGCTCATCGAGTACCAGTACCGCATCAGATCGCTGGGCGCCGTTATTCTCCCGATCATCTCACTTCTGGCGGTCTATGCCTCGCTTGCGCCAGGCATTGCCGGCGAGGTTAAGGAACTCCCTTCGGTTTTACGGGGCAACTTCTTTGCCTATCATGTTGTCAGCTGTACGGTAAGCTATGCCGCCTTCGGGATTGCCTGTGTTGCAAGCACCCCGCTGCTTTCGATGCTCGGAAAAAAGGATTTTCTGCCAAAGAGGCTGCTCAGCCGCCTTCCCGCGGCAGACACCATGGATGATCTAAGCTACAAATGCATTGCAATAGGTTTTATCCTTTTCAGCATCGGCATGGCAACCGGTGTGTACCGCACCAAGGTCATCTGGGGCAGCTACTGGAACTGGGACCCCGTTGAAACCACGGGCATTATTACCTGGCTGCTCTATGCCCTTATTCTTCACGGGCGGTATCAGCGATGGTGGGGAATGAAGGCCACGGCAATGCTTTCTGTTTTTGCTTTTGTTGCATCGGTTATCTGTTTTCTCATAGCCGGCAGCTACATGATGGTCAGCGGTCATTATCCAATAGTATAAAGAACCGCACTGTATTTTGGGAGGCGATAATAATGAAAAAAAGACATGCTGCAGCAATTTGTGGATTTCTCTTGATTTTACTCCAGTGCACTTTCGCTGTTGACGCTGAAACAAAAGAAATGGTTTCAGTGACGATGCTGAAAGACCAGAAGCTGCTTTCAATCGATGCGCAAAATACGGCAGTGGATGTAATCATCAAGAGCCTTGCTGAACAAAGCAATGTGAAGATCAAGATAGGCGGCAAGGGTCTGCCGGCAGTGCCGCTAACCGTGCACTATAAAGACCTTACCATTAAAGAGGCCCTGCAAAAAATTCTCCGTGCGGCAGGGGTAACAAACTATGTACTTGATGCCAAATACGATGCCAGTAAACAGCTTACTGCCGTTGATTGCCAGATCCTGACATGCAACACCAATGGCAGGACAGATATGCTGCCACCGGCAGAATACGGAAAAACAGTGGCGGCGGCAGAAACGCCGACTGACAATCACACAATACGGGTTGAAAACTTCCAGCAGAAATACACATGGGCAAACGATGAAGTCAGCGCTATGGCAGGCCATCTTCTTACAATTATGCCTGAGCAAATACGGGATAACGGTTTCTCTGCCCTTGAGAAAATCCTGGATGAGAAAAAGAAAAACAACGCCTTCCAGAGCATTGATGAAGATGTGCTGATACAGTCGATTATGGACACCGCGCCGCCCGAGATGGCATTTCTGATGAAGGTGCCGTTGGAGCTGTATATCAAGGGGTTTAAGGGGATGGGAGACGGGATCACTGAAAAAACCCCGAAAGAGCTCTATGAGGAAGCTTTTGCAAACAGCAAACAGCCGGCTATTTAACTCGTATATGCAAACAAAACAAGCGAAGGACCATACATGATTACAAAGATAGTTAAATATTTTGCACTGTTTTATAGCATGTATTTCCTCGGGCATTTTCTGATGACAATGGCATACCGGTTTGGTGATTTGTCGGCAGTCATTGCAGGAACAGTGCTCGGCGCGGCAATCATTTTTACCGGGTTCAGAGCATCTGGGGGCACGGGAGGTGCACGGCAGGCTTTTTACGGTATTTTCTGCGGGGTTTTTTTGTGGGCTTTTACGGGAGAATTCTTAGAACATCAGAATATTCTGGCCATTGCAGCACCAGCGGCCCTGCCGGCGCTGATTGCATATGTGTGTGCGGTACTCTTAGTTGTCTATAAAAAACAGCTGCCTGTGGGAATCCGCTTTGCACTTGGGCATTTTGGCTTCATCTGGCTCATGCATTATATTCTGCTCTACGAGGTGGAAGAGCTGAAGATTCATAATCAGGGATTGTATGACGTGGCACTACCATTCACCGGGGTGCTTTTCCTCACGGCTTTTATGTACCTGCTGTATAGAATTTTCAGAACAAAAAGCGCATTGGCTCATATTGCCTATGCATTGTTTGCCTTTATCTGCGGATGGTCAACCGTTGAGGTTCTCCAGGCAGAGCATATCGTTCCTGACTATACCTATTTCTCCTACTGGGCGCAAAAGCTGCTCCCCTTTGAGCAGGACGCTCAGGTTGCAACCGCTGAAAAAATTGATGGCCTTATTAACAGCTATGAGTGGGAAAAACCGGAAACGAAAAAACTGGCTGCATATCTTTTGCGGTCCAGAATGCTTTTCCCGGCAGATATTGAGGATATCGGTAAACGGATAGACGAAAAAATGCAATCTGAAAGGGCTGCGTTAGTAAATGAAGAACTTTTCTGCCAGGCGTATAAGGAAACTTTTCTTTATGGCAAGGTTGTAAATCATATGGGCAAAAAGCTCCTGCAGTATGTCAGGGAATACCGGGAGAACCATACGGCCGCCGGTTTTTCAGGACGCCTGCCGGAAAATATTCAGGCCGTTATCGACAAATACACCTGGGACAATGATCAGACAAAAGGCCTGGCCGCATATATTTTATCAAAAATTACTGAAAGCATTGCAGGCGATTTTGACATAAAGCTACAGGAAACCACGAGTGCTGTGCCAGGGCAAAAAGTAACAGAAACAATGTTCTGTAATGCTTTCCTGCAATACAACCTGGCTGTTTTTAACGCTGCCTTCAGCAATGAGATTGACAAACAAATCCGGCAGTATAAAAAGCAGGGTGAGGTCACAAAAAATACCAGCAGTTAGCAGTCTCTGGAAGGGTTTGGGAAGGGTTAGGGGGGAAGTGTTGGGGTCAAATCTTTATCTTGACATTTCTGGGGTTTGGGGTCAAATTTTTATCTTGACATTTCTGAGTGCTGAAACGCATTGGGGGACTTAAAAAAACAAAAATTTATTTTATGGGTTAAAAGTGCGGTGGTTGTTAATCAGGTAGGAAACAAATTAATGTTTTAATGCAAATATGAAAAGATGCTATATGCCATAGAAAATATCAAGCGCGCGCTCAATGTCGCCCTGGCGGCCAAAAAACATGATATTTTTTTTCACGCCGGGGTCATGGTCGATAACGGTTTTCAGATAGGTGTCGAATTCCGCCAGTGCCCCTGCAATGCCGCAGCACCAAGGG
>CAYNVA010000571.1:0-3706 GCA_964400575.1 uncultured Thermodesulfobacteriota bacterium
TGGATATAGTCAAGCATTTCCCGGCTCACGGGCCTGCCTTCAGACTCGATGTCAACCACCTGGCCGCCGATAACCCCCTGCGATCCGCAGGCCCCGGCAAGCATGCCGATCACCTCGAGGAGCCGCTCCGGGCTGTGCCGCCGGCTCGTATGAACCCGGGCAAGAAGCCCGAAAGCATGTGTCTGGAGGGCGTCGCCGGCAAGAATCGCCACAGCCTCACTGAACGCTTTATGACTTGTGGGCATGCCGCGGCGAAAGTCATCATTGTCCATGGCGGGCAGATCGTCATGAATCAGGGTGTAGGTATGTATGAGCTCCAGGCTGCATGCCTCGTCAAGCACTGTTTCAGGACGGGCGCCGACGGCTTCGGCTGCTGCCATGGCAAGAATAGGCCGCAGGCGCTTGCCACCGGCAAAAATGCTGTAGCGCATGGCCTTGTGCAGCCCGGGCGGCCGGGCGGTTTCAGGCGGCAGCAGCCTGTCAAGGGCTGCGTCCACCAGGCGCCTGCCCCTGTCGAGATAGGCATGTATGTCAAAACCGCTCACTGCTCGGCGGCCTCGTCAAAGGCACGGGTGGCAATGCCCCCCTGCTCATCCTTCACAAGGAGGTCAACGCGTTTTTCCACCTCGTCGAGCTTCTGGGAACAGAAGCGCGAGAGCTTTATGCCGTCCTCGAACAGGGCGACAGCCTCGTCAAGGGGCACGTCGGGATCTTCAAGCCGCTGCACAATTTTTTCGAGCTCAAGCAGTGTATCTTCGAATTTTTTCTTGGCCATACCATTTCCCCATACATGACAGGTTTATTACTTTACTACCTTTTCAACAATGCAGTCAACCTCTCCCTTGCCCAGAGTCACGCGCACGGCAGCCCCGGGCGCCGCATCGCCCGAGCTGCGCAGTATCTGAAGCGACGGCAGCAGCCGTGCAATGCTGTAGCCCCGTGCGAGAATGGCAGCCGGGTTAAGGGCGCCCAGCTGTGCCACCAGCCTCTGCACGGCTGAGCGCTTTTGCTGCCTGAGAGCGGCCATGCCTGCGCCCAGCTGTTTGCCGAAAAAAGCTGCCCGGGCCCTGTATGCTGCGATACGGCCGCCCGGCGATTGCGCGGCAAGAATGCGGCAGGCGCTGGTGATTGCAGCACGGCGGTATGTTATAAGACGCGGCAGGGCTGCCGTCATGCGGCCGTGCAGATCATCAAGCCGCAGCTGCAGATCGGCAATGCGGCGCGCAGGGCGCCGCAGCCGTGAGCGGGCGCTCCGGATGCGCACATGCGTGCGATCCAGATACTGCGAAAACCCCTGCCCGAGCCGCTGCTCATACTGCGCCAGCAGCTGCACAAGCTCACGCTTCTCCCGCACCACGAGCTCAGCAGCTGCCGACGGCGTCGGAGCGCGCAGGTCAGCGGCACAATCGGCTATGGTCATGTCGGTTTCATGGCCCACGGCAGAAACGACCGGAATTGCTGATGCGACGATTGCGCGCGCAACAATTTCAGTATTAAAAGCCCAGAGATCCTCAAGAGAGCCGCCGCCGCGGCCGACGATAATGACATCGGCAAGGCCATGCCGGTTGACCGTGGCTAAGGCTTCGGCGATTTCGGCAGGGGCTTCATCGCCCTGCACCTTGACCGGCACGACAAGAATGGCCACCGTGGGGAACCGGCGATGCATAACGCGTATAATGTCGCGCACGGCAGCCCCTGTTGGAGAGGTTATGACGGCAACACGGGCAGGCAGAAATGGCAGCGTCCTTTTGCGGTCTGCATCAAAAAGGCCCTCCTGCGCGAGCTTGAGCTTCAGCTGTTCAAAGGCAAGCTGCAGGTCCCCGACACCCTTGGGCTCCAGCATCTCGGCAATAAGCTGGTAGTCGCCCCGCTGCTCATAGACATTTATCCTGCCGCGGCAGATGACCTTCAGGCCGTCCTCGGGCACGAACCGCAGCAGCCGGGCCTGCATGCGGAACATGACAGCCCGCAGCTGTGCGCCCTCATCCTTGAGCGTGAAGTAGCAATGGCCGGAGGAGGGCACCCGCAGGTTTGAGATCTCTCCCTCGACCCACACGTCCGGGTAGGCGCTTTCGAGCGTGTCCCTGATATGGCGCGTCAGCTCGGTAATGGTGAATACGAATCGGTTGGCCATATTTGTTTAAGGTCCCTTAAAAAGAAGCTGGGAGTCAGAATGCAGAAGCCACGATCTTGAATCATAAATTAAATATTTCTCCAACCGTAGGGGAGGGGTTTATCCCCTCCCGAGGGCGGGCATAAAGCCCGCCCCTACATTAAAAATCTTGTGGCGTTTCTATCTAGAATTTTAAATCATGAATCTTGAATCATTGTACTCCAAACTCAGGGCAGGCACGGGGGCCTGCCCATACGATACATTTTGAACCTTGAACCTTTTACTCCCAACTCCGAACTTCTTTCCGCATCTGCTGCCTTCTGTCTTCCGGCTTCTGACTCCTGACTCCTGTTTTTTAAGTAACATGCCTGCCGCCCCGCGGCAAACAAAAATTGTTAATCGGACTGGAGCAGGCTATACTGACATGCATTATTGCATACATCTATTTTCAGGTACAGTTGTCATGAAAAATAAAGCACTGCTTGATTCTGTTTCCATTGGCACATGTTCTGATCCTTGGCAGCCTGCAGACAGGGCAAACACCATACTGGTGATTTCCCCCCACCCCGACGATGATGTCATCGGCATGGGGGGCACCATGCGCGTGCTTGCCGGTGAGGGCAAAAAAGTTTTTTCGGTCTATGTCACCGATGGCAGTTCGGGGGCCGGAACAAACAAACATACAGGCTCAGTGCGCCGCAGAGAGGCTCTTGCGGCACTGAAAACCGTCAGGGCTCATGGCGCGTTTTTTCTCAACCATGCAAGCAGGGAGCTTGCGGGCGGCGCTGCTGCTAGTGTTGCGCGGCAGCTGCGAAAAATTATTGCACTGCTCAAGCCCGTTGAAATTTATATGCCATCGCCTTTCGAGCGCCACCCCACCCACCGCCGGGTTACCCGGATTGCACTGCAGGCGCTCAAAAATACGGCGCATGCCCCACGCATCTGGGGCTATTCAGTATGGGGCGGTGTGTATGGCCTTCCCGGCACAAGGGTTGTGGACATTTCGCAAACGGTGCGGGCAAAAAAAAGAGCAATCCGGCAGCATGCAAGCCAGACCCGCATAAAACCCTATGATGCCGGGATACTGGGGAGAAACGCCTATGAAGGCATTTTCGCAGAAACCCATGCAGCACTCTGCATGGCACTGGCTGAAGCATTTATCGATATGGCCTTTCTGCAGACTTGGCCGGGCACCGAAATCCTGGTAAGGGCAATAGCATCGAGCAGCACAGAGCCGACGTGCTGCAGGCAATGACATCTGGCCGGACTGTGTTGCGCACGAGCCTCATGACGGCTTGACTCTGGTTTTCTTTCTCTCATAGACTGTGTCGGCAGGCAGGTTTTTCCCGGCAGCTGCAGTGGTTGCGAGCCTGTCGCAGCATTCGTTTTCAGCGTTGCCGGCATGGCCCTTGACCCACACAAAATCTACGCGGTGCTGTGCACACAAATCAAGCAGCCGCTCCCACAGGTCATAATTTTCGGCCGGCTCTGTTGCCGTGCACATCCAGCCGTTTTTGCGCCATTTCTTAGCCACCCCTTTGAGATGGCATCGACCACATATTTTGAATCTGAGATCAGGGTAACCGATGAATG
>CAYNVA010000572.1:0-7127 GCA_964400575.1 uncultured Thermodesulfobacteriota bacterium
ATAGACCGTGTCGAAGGCCAGGCTTGATTTGCCCGAGCCCGACACGCCCGTCACGACCGTGATTTTCCCCAGCTCGATATCAAGGTCGAGGTTTTTCAGATTGTTCTGGCATGCGCCGCGGATGCTGATTTTGTCGCTCATGGATGTGCCGCCTGTAGTGCTTCGAACTATGCCACCAAGTAAATTATGCAACTATACCGCCCGCAGGAGTTCCTTTCAAGTATTTCTTTACCGGTATAATTTTCCACCTATTTGATGCATCAGTGCATCGGTGGTGAGCAAAATGGTGAGCCAAGGGCGAAAAATACTGGTGCGGGGAAAAACAGGTGAGCGGGTTTTTTAAACAAGTGATGCTCCCCGCCTACAAGGCGGGGCATACCGGCAGATAAGATTGATTTTTTTGAGACGTGCCGCTTCCGCTTACAAAGCGGGGCTTGCGCGGCACCTTCCGGTCATTATTTCAGGTCCCCTATGGCTCAGGAATACTGCTTGACGTGGTGGCCGTATTGTAGTAGATTGTAATACAGGAGGTGTGCCATGAGAACAGTGCTTTCCATCAGTCTGCCCGGAAAGATATCATCAGAGCTTGATGCCTTTGCAAAATCAACCGGCAGAAATAAAAGCGACATTGTCAAGGAGTCGATAAGCCAGTACCTTTGGGAAACAAAATATAAAGCTGTGCGGAAGACCCTCGGCGCAAAGGCAAAAAAAGCAGGCTTTGTCACCGACGAAGATATATTCAAGGCTGTTTCGTGAAAGCGGTTTTTGATACCAATGTGCTGATTTCGGCATTTCTTACCGAGGGTGTCTGCTCAAAACTGCTTGTACGGGCGCGCAAAAAACAGTTTCACCTCACCACCTGCCCGTTTATCCTCGATGAATTTCAGGCAATACTGCGCGGCAAGCTATCGGCAACAAAAGGAGAAATACAGGTGGCTGTACAGCTGATTAACGAGGCCGCGCAATCCGTGGTGCATCCCGAGCATACTGTGGTGGGCGCGTGCAGGGATGCCGATGATGACAATATACTTGATTGTCTGATTTCTTCCGGGGCGGATTATCTAGTTACAGGTGATGCTGACTTGCTTGCGCTTAAAACGTTTAGAAGCAAGGCTATTGTACGGCCCCGCGATTTTGAAATGCTGTTCTCCGATTAACCCGCCCGAAATTCCGCTTTTCATTTTTTAGTTTGTTTACTTTGTCAACATCACCCTGGATCTGTTCCCCAATTTAGCCTTACCATGCATCAGCGAATTGAATTCTCAGTGGTCTTGACATTACCGAACCTTAGAATGCCGCATTCGTACGTCAAACGTGACCCCAATCCCCCCCTTTTGCACCCCGCTTCAAGCAAATTGACTACTGTTGTTTCACATGCTACACTGAAAACTACTGTAAACTATAGGAGGGCCACCCCATGCCAAACACACTTGCCATAGATACGCACTTACTCACAAAGGCCAAAACAATGGGCAGTCATAAAACAAAGCAGGCGGCCGTAAACCAAGCGCTCAAAGAGTATGTGCAACATCTGGAACAGACCAAAATCTTAGATCTCTTCGGTGCTATCGATTACGATTCCGCCTATGACTACAAGGCCCAGCGGAGAAAGCAATAATGGTCATCGTCGATACCTGCGTCTGGTCTTTGGCTCTGAGGCGAAATGTGTTGCAGGGTTCTTCGCCTGTCGTCATCGAACTTGAACAACTGATTCGCAGTTATAAGGTTCAGATGTTGGGGCCTGTTCGCCAGGAATTACTTTCCGGCATTCGCTCAAAAAAGCAATTCAATAAACTGAAAAAATACCTGACTGAATTCCCCGATTTGCCGCTCATAACAGAGGATCATGAAAACGCTGCTGAATACTTCAATTTTTGCAGGGCCAAAGGTATTCAAGGTTCAAATACCGACTTCCTGCTATGCTCTATCGCAAAAAGGTGTGGGTTCGCCCTATACACCACCGATAAAGACTTTTTGCTGTTCTCCAAACATCTGCCGATAAAACTGCATAAGCTTGAGCATATTTAACGAGAAAATAGAACCGTTGTTTTCTTTTCTGTCGGCTGATCAAGGCCATTAGCCGGTAGGTCGGGTCCGCCGCGGCGAAAAATATTTTCGCTGTAGAGACAGGTTTTAAACCTGTCTTCTACGATTCCAGCCGGTAGGGCGCGCAAAAAACAGTTTCACCTTACCACCTGCCCGTTTATCCTCGATGAATTTCAGGCAATACTGCGCGGCAAGCTATCGGCAACAAAAGGAGAAATACAGGCGGCTGTACAGCTGATTAACGAGGCCGCGCAATCCGTGGTGCATCCCGAGCATACTGCGGTGGGCGCGTGCAGGGACGGCGACGATGACAATGTGCTTGATTGTCTGATTTCTTCCGGGGCGGATTATCTGGTTACCGGTGATGCTGACCTGCTTGCGCTTAAAACGTTTAGAAACAAGGCTATTGTAAGGCCCCGCGATTTTGAAATGCTGTTCTCCGATTAACCCGCTAGAAATTCCGCTTTTTATTTTTAGTTTGTTTTGTTTTATCAACAACTCCCCGGATCTGTTCTGTCGAATTCAATACGCGTCGCCTTCGGGAAGCCTGGGAGTTTATTAGAAACTTGGGGGAACCATACGGGACATCCTGAAATATTAACTTAAAACCCCGCCCGCCTGTTTTTCCCTGCACCACTATGTTTCGCCATCGGCTCACCCTGCCACAGCGCAGCCAGACGCTTACAGCGTCAATTGATTTTCGGTTATTCCCAGCGCAGCGGCTATTTTTTTAAGAGTTGCAGCGCGCAGCCTGTCTTGTGACTTTTCAAGCTGGCAATAGGCCGCCTGCGTTATGCCCATCTTTGCAGCCACGTCTTTTTGCGACATGCGTTTATATTCCCGCCATGCCCGCACCATGCTTTTGCCCCCTATTGCCGCCTTCTCAACAACTTCCTGTGGGAAATACACCTTTTCTTCCGCTTTTTTGGCGCGCTGAACGCCCGCAATATATTCATCGTAGGGCACAACCACAAACAGCGGCACGCCGTTTTTTTTAATAATTTGATGCTCAGTATGTGCGCTCATCTCTCTTTTTCACCTCTTCTATGCTTATTATTTTCACATCAGCTGCAACGTCAAACAACACGCGATACCGGCCCACGCGCAGCCGGTATTGATATTGATGCTGAGCCAGGCGCTTAACGCCTGCGCATTCCGGCCAGTCTTTTAGTGCTGCCGTGGCATCGGTTATATTCTTTCTGTGTTCTGTGCTCGTGCTGAATTGCCAGCAACTGCTTCAAAGCCTTCTTTTCCCACCTGATTGTATACATGATTAACATATAAGCTATTGTCAATATATAAGCTAAACCGAAGGCAGCCTAAATTATCTGCTTTTACCTGCTTTCCAGGATATGCACAGTCACAAAAATACAGAAAAAGGAGCTGTTGTTCTTTTGTCGGTCCTAAATAAATTGGCGTCAAGCGGTTGATGGTTTTATCTTTACCTTATATGGATTGTTGAACACGCGCTTCACTTTGTTTAACCTATCGCTTGATTTATTCAGCCGAAAATATATAATGTGCCCCCGGTGCATGAGGCGCAGCACGCGCCCGTGATTATTTAAAACGTGTAAGGAGAGATTATCATGATACGTGTCGGATTTGTGGGCTGGCGGGGCATGGTCGGCTCGGTGCTTATGGAGCGCATGCTGGCTGAAAAGGATTTTCAGGGCTTTGAGCCGCTTTTTTTTACCACCTCCCAGGTCGGGCAGAAGGGCCCGGATATCGGCGTCGCCATTCCCCTGCTTGAGGACGCCCATGACATAAAGAAACTTTCAGCCCTTGATATCATCGTTACCTGCCAGGGCGGCGATTATACGGGCAGCGTCTACAAGCAGCTGCGCGCCGCTGGCTGGAAGGGCTACTGGATCGACGCGGCCTCGACGCTGCGCATGGAGAAGGGCAGCATCATCGTGCTGGACCCGATCAACCGCGATGTCATCGACCGGGGCCTTGCCGGTGGCATCAAAGACTATATCGGCGGCAATTGCACTGTTTCGCTTATGCTTATGGCTTTGGGCGGTCTTTTCCATAAGGGCCTTATTGAGTGGATGACCTCCATGACCTACCAGGCGTCATCCGGCGCCGGTGCGAAAAATATGCGCGAGCTGGTGGCGCAGATGGCTGGCATCGGCCAGGCGTCGCAGGCCGAGCTGGCAAAGCCGGCATCGGCAATTCTTGACCTTGACCGGAAGGTGACGTCAATTCTTCGCGACGGCAGCCTGCCCACCGAGAATTTCGGCGCGCCGCTGGCTGCAAGCCTAATTCCCTGGATCGACCGGGGCGTTGAGCAGGGCCAGACCCGCGAGGAGTGGAAGGGCCTTGTGGAGACCAACAAAATCCTGGGCAGAGAGTCAAATCCGATTCCCATCGACGGCCTTTGCGTGCGCGTTGGCGCGATGCGCTGCCACAGCCAGGCCCTGACGATCAAGCTCACGAAAGACGTGCCCCTTGACGAGCTGGTTGCTATCATTGCCGCGGACAACCAGTGGGTAAAGGTTGTTGCCAATACCAAAGAAGAGACGCTGCGCGAGCTGACGCCTGCTGCGGTTTCAGGTACGCTTACCGTTCCTGTGGGCAGAATCCATAAAATGAATATCGGCCCAGATTACCTGACCTGTTTCACCGTGGGCGACCAGCTCCTGTGGGGCGCTGCAGAGCCGATACGCCGCATCCTTCGCATCGTGCTCGATCATATAGGGTGAGGCTGTTTCTGAATGGAGCATGCTGTGCGGCCTGATGCCGCACGGCATTTTTTTTGCGTGTTTTTAAGATATGTCAGCATTTAGTGGGTCATGACAATTGAAATAATCAGTTAGGTACCATCCTGTTGATGGATAAAGGAAGTGGTCAATGCTGTTGAAATAAGAGTTCCTTCTCCCCTTGAGGGGAGAAGGTCAGGATGAGGGGTGCTGAAAACACAATTAAAAAGAAGGCCCCCTCACCTCGATCCTCTCCCCCGTGCCGGGGGCGAGGAGGATTTTGCATAGTTCAACAGTATTGAGGGCCGTGGTGAGAGGTGCAAAAATGAATTGTCATAATCCACTAGAGCGTTTTTCACTATGTTGTAGCCGACATTATTATTCGCATTATTGATTAAAATTAAAAAAGTTGTCACCCCGGTGAAAACCGGGGTCCAGAAAAGAAACTCTTAAAACCCTGGATGCCGGCTTTCGCCGGCATGACGAGAAAGAGACATTGTCAGGTTTTTTTTCTGCTATGTTATTAGTGGGTCATGACTTTTTAATTTGTGGATTGAACAACCTCCCCTAACCCCTCCTGACCAGGAGGGGCAAAGAGCTGTATCGCACACCGAAAAACACCTCCCCTGGTCAGGGGAGGTTGGGTGGGGTAGATATAAAAATAAGATGTCATGACCTACTAGCTTCAATGATAGTGAGGCAGGCGCGCTGCTGTTCGTCAAGACGCGTGGCCTTAAGCCGATCAATATACGGCCAAAAATGCACATACTGGCTTCGGCGTTCAGCCAGCCGGGGGCTGATTTATATTGACGGGGGACGGCTTTTCTTTTAAAACTGTGAGCCGCACATACATACTAACGGAGGATGCACCATGATAGACCGCTACAGCCGCGACATAATGAAGCGCATATGGTCCGACGAAAACCGGTTCCGGACCTGGCTGCAGATCGAAATCAAGGCATGCGAGGCGCTGTGTAAACTGGGGCAGGTGCCTGAGGCTGCGCTGAAAACAATACAGGAAAAGGCGGATTTCAAAGTCGAGCGAATTCTTGAGATAGAGAAGGAGACCAGGCACGATGTGATCGCCTTCACGACCTGTGTGGCCGAGTATGTGGGCGAAGCCAGCCGGTACATTCACTGGGGCATGACATCTTCAGACGTTCTGGACACGAGCTTCAGCATGCAGCTGAAGCAGGCTGCAGATATTATCCTTGCGGATATCGACGGGCTGCTCACAGCCATTAAGGACAAGGCCTTCCAGTACAAGGATACGGTGATGATCGGCCGCAGCCACGGCATTCATGCCGAGCCCATCACCTTCGGCCTCAAGATGGCCCTGTGGTTCGATGAAATGCAGCGGCAGAAGCGCCGCATGCAGGCCGCAGCCGACAATGTCGCCGTGGGCAAAATCTCGGGCGCCGTGGGCACATTTGCCTATATCCCGCCGTTTGTGGAGGAGTATGTGTGCGCGGAGCTCGGCCTTAAGCCCGCGCCCGTGTCATCGCAGATCGTGCAGCGGGATGTGTATGCAGAGTTTTTTTGCACCATGGCGCAGGTGGGCTGCTCGCTTGAAAAGTTTTCAACCGAAATCCGCCACCTCATGCGCACCGAGGTCTCCGAGGTGTCCGAGTATTTTTCTCCGGGCCAGAAGGGGTCATCGGCCATGCCGCACAAAAAGAACCCCATTCTTTCGGAAAATGTGTCAGGGCTTGCCCGCCTCCTGCGCGCCAATGCCCTCGCCGCCATGGAGAATGTGGCGCTGTGGCACGAGCGCGATATCAGCCACTCCTCGGTTGAGCGCGTCATCGGCCCCGACAGCACCATCGTGCTCGACTTCATGCTTGCGCGGTTTACCGGGCTTTTGAAAAAACTGCTCGTGTACCCCGAGCAGATGCTCGAGAACATGAACAGGACAGGCGGTATTTTCTACTCGCAGCGGATACTGCTCGAGCTTACGCAGCAGGGCGTTTCACGTGAAGACGGCTATCGTATGGTGCAGCGAAATGCCCATGCAGCCTGGGAAAACCGTATGACCTTTGTTGACACGATTTGTCAGGATCCCGATATCACGGCCGTCATTGCCCCGGCCGAGATCAGGAAGCTCTGCACGCCTGAATTTTTCACGCGGCATGTCGACACGATTTTCAAGCGCGTGTTTGGATAAGACAGGCCGGCTGCCTGACCCGGGCATGCCTCAACCTGGGTCATTAGCGGCGGTTTTTTTATAAATGTGCACGTATAATCTCAAGAGAAGGGACTCTGTGATGCAAGCCACTGCAAAATATGTCCGGAACATTATTTGTATCGGCGCCGGATATGTCGGCGGCCCGACCATGGCCATGATTGCGGCACGCTGTCCGCAGTATAAAGTGACCGTGG
>CAYNVA010000573.1:0-4486 GCA_964400575.1 uncultured Thermodesulfobacteriota bacterium
CATTTTTCTTTTTATTGTAACCACGGGCACCTATGGTGAGCTTTTGTTTCGTTTGCCCGTGCTCTATTCTCGCAAGAGAAACCGTCAATGATATCATGCCAATCGCTCGAACCGCACGGGCTGCCCTCACCAAAAGCTCACCTGTGCGCATATGGCTATAGTATTTAGAAAAATGCTCTAGCGCAAAATGCGTTTCAATGTATCTTCTGCGGATTTATAATATCTTTCAAAATCAGCACCAATACTGTTTTTGCATGCAGCTATCCCGTCTGGCATGGATTCCTGATGTGCCAGTGCCAAAACTTCTTCTGAAGCTTTAAAACAGACTGTTAACACCCTGGAACTGGCTTCTGAAAGTTCAGAAAATATTTTCATCTGGGCATCCCGGGTGGTTTTATCCTGAAGAGAAGAGCGCTCCGTATGTTTCATGTTTTCGAAGAAATTTTTCATGCGGACTTCAAAATTCAAAAGCTCAGCCAGCGCATGAATTATATAAAAGGAAGGAAGTACGGTAGTGCAAAATTCAATGATTGAACGGTCAAATGATTTATTGAGTTCATCCTCCATGTGTCTGGCCAATTCCAGCACGGTGCGCCCTTGCGCTTTTTCAGCTTCGCTTCTTGTCACACAAAGTTGACAGACTGACTGGAACAGTTCTTTAAGATTATTAACAAAGGCATCCAGAAAAACCCTTATCAGATCCTTGAGACTTTTCATGTCATTTTCAATGACAAAATGAATATTTTCAATTTCTTCACGCCATTCGGGATAATCAAAAGTTACTTTGTATGCGATATTGTATGCCTTTAACCATCCCTGAAGCGGGAGGTCTATTTTTTCCGGGAGCGCCTTGAAAAAAGATGTATACCACCCGAGATGCTCCATGACTGAGCCTGCAAAAATATCGTCCGGAATATCAAGCAGCGACCAATAAAGCGCGCGTATAATAACGTCTTTTGCCTGATTGAATTTCTCTTCATCAATTTTATAGCGCCTGTCGATTCCCCGTTTTCCCTCCGCATGTTTTACGATAAGCGCTACCGCTTTGCTATACTCATTTTGCTTTTCAGCCTTTCTTGTATTGAGCACGCTCATTTCATTTTCTATCCTTTTAATTGCCTCCTCAGCAGCCTGAATTTTTTGTCTGTGCTCATCCTTGCCGAACAGCTTGGGCGGATTTTCTCTGAGTGAAGATACGGCCTGCTTTGTTTCAATCAGATTTTTTTCAAGCCTGAACATTTTTTTATTTTGTTCATCACGAAGGCTTATCAGACGGTCAGCATTATTTTTCTCTTCGTGAGAAACAGGGTTTGCTAAATAATCTTTTTTATAGCGAAAGCTTTTCAGCTCTGCTATCAAATGAAGCGGTTCCTTGTTCCCTGAAAGATCTGCCAGATTGTGCAGCTTGTCAATCTGCGAATCTAAATCATGCACTTCTATAAGGGTCGTTCGCGGGGGTTTGAATTCATCTGGTGTGCCACTGATTGTAATAACCATATCATTTTCTGAATCTTCACGAGCCCTTTTCCTGTCCGGATCCTTTGCAGACGCGGCTTTATTTGTTGCTGCCTGAACGAGGGAGATGGCACTGCCTCCCGGTTTTTCTTTATTCGGTTCTTCAGCACTGATCCTGAGAGCACTATCGAAATCCAGCAGTGATGTGCTTTTTTGAAGCTCCTGTGGTCCCCATTGTTTGATAAGTGCCGCTGCTGTTTGCTCATCAATACCGCACGTCTTTATAAGCCAATCTCGTAAAGGGATACCCTGAAGATCAGCCAGTTTTTGAAAAGAACCCATGTCGCTCAAATACGATTCAAACAGCTCTTTTGAAGCGGCGCCTCCCGCAGCAGCCTGGCCGGTGGTACTGCCTTTTTTGTTTGCCCATTCTTTAACAAGAGCAGCTGCAAGTTCCTCTTCAAGACCGACCTTTTTCATGAGTAATTCTTTTAATGCAACGCCATTCCTGGCAGCTATTTCCTGAAAATCATCAATTTTGCTGAAATATGATTCAAACTTTTCTTGTGAGTAGCTCATGGGTATTCAATCAATATTGATTGTAGGACAAAAAGCTTTGCGCCGTATAGTCTGCAATGCATAGCAGATGTGTCCTCGCTTGTGCTGACCAGTCCGGGGCATTACAGCAGATCCCGCAGCATGTGGGGCGGGGATAAGCCGAAAAAAGTCCGCTGCCAGAAGCCCCCCCGGGCTGGGCCTGCGCCTTCTTCGGAATGGCAACACTACGGTCAAAAAAACGGCCGCCGGCAATATTTTTTATTTGTCCGGTGTATCCTTGTGCATAGTGTATCCCACGGTTCCGCTGCCGTGCAGGCTGAATTTAAAATATCACCCTGGCAAGCTGGAGGACAAAGTTGGCATACAGGCCGGCCACAACATCATCGAGCACAATCCCCGCTCCGCCGTGCATACCCCTGTTGATTTTATTTGCCGGCCACGGCTTTATGATATCAAGAAGCCGGAAAAGGAAAAACCCCGCGAGCATGTATGTCCAGTGAGCCGGTAAGGCGGCCAGGGTTATAAGCTGTCCGGCGATTTCATCGATGACGACCTGCGGCGGATCATTCGTGCCAAGAAATTTTTCAGCTGTACCCGCAAGCCAGACGGCAAGCAGGATGATAATGCAGGTGAGCCCGCAATAAACCGTCAGCGGCAGGTTGGCCAGCAGATAGAAAAGCAGCAGGCCCACGGCGGACCCCGCAGTGCCGGGCGCGACAGGAGCATAGCCTGCGCAGCAGCCGCTGGCAATAAAAAGCACGAGTCTGCGGGACTGTCGCGCCATTTACAGCGCCTTTGCAATGCTGATGGCGCTGCCGTCGGCGATTTTTTTAAAACCTTCCGTATCACCCGTGACTTTGCCGAAAACATTCACCGCGCTTGCAGGTCTGATCTCGCCCGGCCGGCTCACGGGCGTTGGCCCGAAAAAAATGCAGAACGCTGCGCCTGACGGCCAGTAGCCCATATCGCCCGTCTCGACCACTTCTTTGGCATCGGCCTCAAGGTCGGCCTGCACCGGGATGCTGAAATAGATTTCCTCGCCCCAGATATTGACGGACGCATGCAGGGGCAGACAGTTCCAGACGGCATCTGCAGTAGGACTTGTATAAAGCATGCCCTCGATGTGCAGGGCGCCGGAAGTTATTGTGATTCTGCGGTCCATTATTAAAATCCCCCTCCCCCGCTGTTTCAAAAAAAACTTTTATACCTGAGGTTCAGGCAGACTGACCTTTTTTACAATAATGCTGCTCCACCAGCTCGCACAGCACGTGGCCCGCAACCAGATGCACCTCCTGTATGCGGGCTGTATTGCCGGAAGCAACTGTCAGGCTGATGTCTGCCCGAGCTTCCATATCGCTTCCCGACCTGCCGCAAAAGGCGATACAGGTAAGTCCGGCGGCTTGTGCTGCGGCAAAAGCCTTAATGATATTGGCAGACCGGCCGCTGGTGCTCAAACCCCAGAGTATATCGCCACGGCTGCCCAGAGCTTCGACCTGGCGCGAAAAAATATCCTCAAAGGCAAGATCATTGCCGATGCTGGTAATGGCCGAGGAATCGGTTGTGAGGGCAAGTGCAGGAAGAGCTTTGCGGAAGGTAAAAATCTTGTTTATGAATTCGGCAGCGAAGTGCTGCGCCTCGGCTGCGCTGCCGCCATTGCCGCAGATGAGAACCTTGCCGCCCCGCTCAAAGCAGGCGATCAGGGCATCGGCCATGCGCGCTATGCTGCCGCTGCTTTCTGCTGCGCACCGGGCAATATCGCGTGCCGCCTCGCCAAAGATAGTCTGTACCCTGTTTTCCATAGTGCTCCTCAGGTAGTGTGAAATCCATCTTATAAAGGCGCCACCGAGCTGTCAAGAGCAATAAAAAAGGCCGCTGGAGTGCGGCCTTTCAGTATATATGTACACGCTGCACTGCCTGCGGCGCAGTGTCAGTCGTCGGATTCAAGGATATCCAGCTCTTTGAGGCGGGTTATGGTTTCGTCGGTAAGCCTCACCTTGCCGGCAGCGATTTCACGCAGCGACTGCACAACCTCTCGGTTGTCCGGTGCGCTGACAAGGGGGGTGGTGCCCTTGAGAAGGTGACGGGTGCGCTGGCTTGCCATATGCACCAGAATAAAACGATTGTCAATATTGCGCAGACAATCTTCAACGGTAATGCGTGCCATCAATGACCTCCGTATGGTTCTGTTTGCAGAATTGTATTTAATATAGGATAGAGGGTTTTTTGTCAACCAAATTCTCTACAGGGTCTTTTGGCAGCATGCACGGTCTGAGGTTCACCTGCCGAGAATATATTTTTGCATATAGGCGGCGCGGTCAGGCAGCTCAAAATGCAGCAGTACACTGGCGGCGTTTTTGCCGCCCACTGTCACTCTCGTGGCCACGGAGCACTGGCCGTCGAAAAAAGATTTCACCGTAGCCTCCACCGCCATCTGATCCCCGGGCTGAATAAAAAGGCGGAATTTCACCTTCTC
>CAYNVA010000574.1:0-7928 GCA_964400575.1 uncultured Thermodesulfobacteriota bacterium
CGGCGTGGAGACGCCGCTGAAAGACAAGGGCCCTGCCGATATCGATTTCGTGGTGGTGCGTGAAAACACCGAGGGCCTGTATACCGGCGCCGGCGGCTTTCTTAAAAAAGGCACGCCTGATGAAGTGGCCATACAGGAATCGATAAATACGCGCAAAGGCGTGGAGCGATGTATCCGCTATGCATTCAATTTCTGCCGCAAGCGCGGCATGGAAAAGAAGCTCACCTTCTGCGGCAAGACCAATGTGCTCACCTATGCCCATGACATGTGGCAGCGCGTGTTCAATGAGGTGGCCCGGGAGTATGCCGATATCAAGCCCGATTACGCCAATGTCGACGCCATCTGTATGTGGATGGTAAAAAATCCCGAGTGGTTCGACGTGATTGTTACCGACAATATGTTCGGCGACATCATAACCGATCTTGCCGCCATGATACAGGGCGGTGTGGGGGTTGCAGCCGGCGGCAATATCAACCCGGAAGGCGTTTCCATGTTTGAGCCCATGGGCGGCTCGGCACCTAAGTATACAGGCAAGAATGTTATCAACCCCATTGCAGCTGTTGCAGCGGTGCAGATGATGCTGTCGGTGCTCGGGCAGGAGGGGGCTGCAAAACTTGTTGAGGATGCAATACAAAAGGTTGTCAGCCGGGACATGAAGAGTATGTCGGCAGGCAGCATGGGGCTTTCGACCAGCCAGGTTGGCGACAGGATAGCTGATTATATCGCACAGGCATAAAGCTTCATTATTTAGGTTAGAGCATTTTTTTTGAAACCTGCAGTTTTATGGTGAGCTTTTGACTCGTTTGCCCGTGCTATATTCTCGCAGGAAAATAAGGTGCTGATGGAGCGCCAATCGCTCGAACCGCACGGGCGGCTCTCACCAAAAGTTCACCTGTGCATATAAGGCTATGCTATTTTGAAAAATGCTCTAGCAGAAGGCGCAGAGGGGTTTCCTTTGCGCCTTCTGCTTTTGAGCATGTTGTATCGATCACGTCATACATTACACTTGCGTGTTTCTGCTTATATGGTATAATTTTTCAAACATTGAACTATATTAAGGAGGATTTTATGCCAGGCATTAATTTCCAGTTTGATGAACTTGCGGCAAATGTGACGCCGGGTATGCGGATGCTTTTCCAGACCTATACAGATGTAATTCCCTATCCGCATAAATTAAATGATGCCCTGGTGAAGGCGCATCTAACCGACCTTGATTTTGCCGTGCGGCACAATCACTGGCAGGAAGCTGTCGACCATTGGGTCTATACGCTGGAGCCGATTCTGGAAATGATCGGCGGATGGGTTGAAAAGGAAGGCCCCGACAAAGGCCTCTATGGCATGTTTGAAGCAAACTCCTGCAATTACCAGCTGTTTGAAAAGATCGAGGTGAAGGATTGCGAGCGACTGCTTCAGTGCCCCTATAAAGAGATGCTTGAGATCGTGAGCGTTCTGGACCGGCACGCCATTACCCTGGATGATGTGTGCCACAAGTGGTGTATTCCGCTGTGGAAGGGATTTGCAAAAAAAATCGGCTTTGAAATAGATGTTACACCGGGCGACACATGCCGTGTTGTGGGGAAAAGCAGATAGCATGCTGGCCCGTAGCGCAGTTGGCCTATTTTACGGCGTTAGAGCGGGACATGCGATGCAGGGCTGCAATCATTTTGTATTGTGCCGGCAGGCGGAGTTGTTGTAATGATAGAATCATGGAAAAACCATTGTGCGGCGCCAGCAGTATGAAAGGGTATGTTCAGGTATATACCGGCAATGGCAGGGGTAAGACCACGGCTGCTCTTGGCCTTGCGCTGCGCGCCGCAGGCGCGGGGCTCAGGGTGTTTGTTGCTCAATTTGTTAAGGGCAATGAGTCCAGTGAAATTAAAGCGCTGCGCCGGTTCGAGGATCTGATCACCGTCAGGCAGTTCGGCACAGGCCGATTTATTGTCGGTGCCCCTGACGACGAAGACATACGCGCCGCGCGGCAGGGCTGGGAAGAGCTGAAAAAAGTTATTGCTGCCGGCGCCTATGATGTGGTGGTGCTTGATGAGTTAAATATTGCAGTTTATTATCAACTCATCTCGCCGGATGAACTTGTTGAGCTGATTGAAAGCAGGCCCGAGCATCTTGAGCTGATCATTACCGGCAGGCATGCCCATGAAAAGATTCTTGCCCGTGCGGATCTAGTAACAGAAATGCGCGAGGTTAAACACTATTATACGGCGGGCGTGCAGGCCCGTGAGGGCATTGAAAAATAGCGTTTTTATTTTTTTAGTTTTGCCAGGTCCTCTGCAAACCTCTGTTTGATGCGCTGCTGGGCATCAAACATTTTTTCATTATTTTCAATACGCTGCTGCATGTCCTGAAGTTTTGCGTCATTGTCTTTCAATTTAGCCTGTTCAAGTTCGATGTTCTTTTCTTGTTCCTTTGAGCCTGCATACTGAGCGCCTTCTTTCTTTATCTTTTCGATGCGTTCTTCGATTTTTCGTTTCTGCTGCTCATACTGCTCTTTTTGTGTAATGAAAATGTTTTTGTTTTTTGACAGATTATCAAGGTTTGCATCGATGACGGCAAGCTGGTCGGTAATCGAACTGAGGCGTTCCTGCGCAGCTTCTTTTTCTGACACGCCAGCAGCCGGCCTCTTCTCGCCATCCTCGTTCTCGCCGCCTGGAGCCGGCTGCCTGTTCTGCTCGGACTCTTCCAGTTCAACAGTTACTATGCCGTCATTGGATTTTATGTTTTTTATTATGGACTTGGGTATTGCGACGGCTCCCTCATTAGTATAAAAGCGTATCATGGAGCTGTTATCAATGGAGTAGTAATCGGTAATAAGCTCACTGCCGTTTTTCAGCTGCATGGTGAAATAGATGCTGTGTGACGAGCTGGCCAACGCCAGCATGCCCAGACATCCGGCACACACTAAACCTAAACATTTTACTGGCTGCATAATGCCCCCTGTATGGTCAAAATGGATTAATATTTACCCTGCTGTTGAACGATCCTTTTGCGCGAAGAAGAATCGGCTTTTTGATCTATTTTTTTCCAGGGTTCAAGGCTTTTTTGAATGTCCATAAATGTTACACCCGGCTTGGCGCTTATCCGGGAGCGCTCTTTTAGCAGCATTCTCCTGGCGTGCTGCTGCAGCTGGAGTACAGCGGTATAATTTTTTGACTCTATGTTCCGGTCAAGACACTTTTCAACTTTTTGGGGCTCGTCGCTGTGCAGCGCTTCTGCAAGCAGTTCTGTGTCTGATTGACTGAACCACCATGCATGCGCAGGTGTTCCAAGTATAAAAATAATTAAAATTAAACAATATATTATACTTTTTATCAATTTAATTTATATACAAGTGTAATTTATTTAGGAATCGTACCCTTCTTATATCGTTCAAACCAGAGATTTCTTGAATTTTTTATATTTTTCCAAAATAAGAATTTCCTGCATACCTTTTGCACAGACCCGCAGAGTGTTTCTCATACGGGCTGACCGGTTTGTTCTCCGGGCGTTTGCCTGTCAGCACATGCTTGAACAGCATGGCAGAAAAGGCCGCATCAGTCAACATACCTGTGAACATCAAGGGCGGTTCACATGCAAAGCCGAACTGCATGCCGAGGAATTTTTTTCAGCAGTTTTGCACTTCCGCTGCCGTTGGCAGGTGCGCAATTTTACCACAGTGCTTTACAGGTGCTTATTGTATGTAAATTCAGCCTGCTGTAAATGTTTGTTTTGCCGGCAGCGGATAAAATAAGATAACCACTGCGGCCTGTGTTTGCTTTATAGGCAAACATCTGCTAAGATTTCAGCCTGATATATCCGATCATGCTTCTACCCGAAGAGGTCAGATTGCCGCTTTGATGTTTTATAAGGGGTCCGGCACATATCTTTCGAGTGATAATCTTTTCATCCCTCATCATGGAACAGCTGCATATAATTGTTACTGCATCAGATGCCGGCAGACGGCTCGATGCCCTGGTGCCGGAAAAACATCCGGATTTGAGCCGTTCGCAGGTACAGAAAGCCATCAGGCAAGGGCAGGTGCGCGTCAACGGCGGTAGTGCCAAACCCTCGCTGCATGTCGCTGACGGCGACCGGATAGAGATTGATATACCGGAACCTGTCCGGCTTGAGGCAACTGCGCAGGACATACCGCTTGACGTCCTGTATGAAGACGACTGGGTGGTCGTCATCAATAAGCCTGCCGGCATGGTCGTGCATCCTGCATGCGGTAACTATACGGGCACCCTGGTCAATGCGCTGCTGCATCACTGCAGGAACCTTTCCGGCATCGGCGGCGTTATCAGGCCCGGCATTGTCCACCGGCTTGATAAGGGCACGTCAGGCGTGCTGGTAGCGGCCAAAAACGATAAAGCCCATCACAGCCTAAGCTCTCAATTTAAAGAGCATACGGTCACCCGTAAATACAATGCTCTTGTCTTCGGATCGTGGCCGGCCGATACCGGCACTGTGCAGAGCCTTATCGGGCGCCATGTCTCTGACCGCAAAAAAATGTCGACGCAAACCCATCACGGCCGCGACGCGATAACGCACTGGCGTGTTCTGGAGACTTTTATCGGGGTTTCCCTTGTTGAAGCGGTTCTTGAAACCGGCAGGACACATCAGGTGCGGGTGCATTTTTCAAGCATAAACCACCCTGTTGTGGGAGATGATCTGTACGGCGCTGATAAGAAGTTGAAACAAATTGCATCAAAGCGCGTGCTTGATCTGCTGCGGTCAGTGAAGCGCCCTTTGCTGCATGCCTATCATCTTACGTTTAGCCATCCGGACACCGGTGTGCCGCTATCCTTTGAGGTTCCCCTGCCTGCCGATTTTGCAGACATTCTTTCATTGCTGAGGAGCTGGCATGCTTAGTGTCGGCCTTACCGGAGGCATTGCAAGCGGTAAAAGCCTGGCGGCGCAGCTGTTTGTGCAAAAAGGCGCATGCCTTATCGATGCCGACCTTGTTGCCCGGGATGTCGTCCGGCCCGGCGAAGAAGGTTTGCAGCTTGTTAGAAATGCGTTCGGCAGCGACATTATCACGCCATTCGGCGAGCTTGACCGGCTAAAACTTGGCACGATTGTTTTTGCAGACCCTGTTAAAAGAAAAGTTCTCGATACAACCCTGCACCCTTTTATTATAAATAGAATTTTCAGTCACATAGGCCATCTCAACGACCAGCGATATCAGGGTATCGTTGTGGTCGACATACCGCTGCTTTTCGAATGCGGGCTTCAAGAGCGATTTGACAAAACCGTGCTGGTTTACGCAACCCCTGAAACGCAGCAGCAGCGCCTCATGCAGCGCAGCAGTATCACCCCGGAGGCAGCCCGGCAGCGCCTGTGCTCTCAGATGGCAATGGATGACAAACGGAAGTATGCCGATTATATTATAGAAAATTCAGGCTCTTTGGACGCCCTTGAGGTGCAGGTTGCTGCTGTCTGGTCGTTTTTATGCGGAATTCTGCAGAAAGCAGATAAAATACCTTGACAATTAGTGGTATTTTGTACTAAGTTTTTAAATAATTAAACTCACCGCACTATCCTACAAGCCGGTACGTTCTCTCCTGTAAGGTTTTCTCGGCACGCTCAACTTCGAGATCAGGAAACATACCGACCAGTAAAACGTAGTATGCGTGTTTGGGGATTTTTATCAGAGCCTTCTCAAAACAAAGCAAACACTTTAAATCAGCAGTCTCGCACGACGTACCGACTGACACTTCCATGGTCGATGGACATAACCAGCAATAACCCTGAAATTTTAAAATGATGCTCTGCACTGCCGGACGGCACATCCGCATGTGCACTGCCTGGTTTTGGCTGCAATAAGAGATTTTATATTAATCCTGAGGAGATGTGATTTTGATGAACCTGAAAGAGCTTAAAACAAAAAAGATCAATGACCTGATGGATTTTGCAAAGCAGATGAAGATCGAGGGCTATTCCAGCATGCTCAAACAGGATCTTATCTTCGCGCTGCTGCAGACCGAAATTGAAAAAAACGGCCTCATTTATGGCGAAGGCGTGCTTGAAATCCTGCCCGACGGATTCGGTTTTCTCCGGGCGCCCGACTATAATTATCTCCCGGGCCCGGATGATATTTATGTGTCTCCGTCCCAGATCAGGCGCTTCAATCTCCGCACCGGCGATACCGTCTCGGGCCAGATCAGGCCCCCGAAGGATTCCGAGCGCTATTTTGCCCTGCTGAAGGTTGAATCGGTTAATTTCGAAGATCCCGACCAGACGCGGGACAAGATACTTTTTGACAACCTCACGCCACTGTATCCCAACAACATGATCAGGCTTGAAACGGCTGCAAACAACCTTTCCGGCCGCGTTATGGATTTGCTGGCTCCCATCGGCATGGGGCAGCGCGGTCTGATCGTATCTCCGCCACGCACCGGTAAAACCATGCTGCTGCAGAATATCGCAAATGCGATCAGCATAAACCACCCCGACGTCATCCTTATGGTGCTGCTGATCGATGAGCGGCCTGAAGAAGTGACCGATATGCAGCGCCTGGTCAAAGGCGAGGTCATCAGCTCAACCTTTGACGAGCCTGCAACCCGTCATGTGCAGGTGGCTGAAATGGTGATTGAGAAAGCAAAGCGCCTTGTGGAGCACAACAAGGATGTCGTGATACTGCTGGACAGCATCACGCGCCTGGCTCGTGCCTATAATACCGTTGTGCCCCCCAGCGGCAAGGTGCTTTCGGGAGGTGTCGATTCAAATGCCCTGCACAAACCCAAACGTTTTTTCGGCGCAGCACGCAATATCGAGGACGGCGGCAGCCTCACCATTATCGCAACGGCCCTGATCGATACAGGAAGCCGCATGGATGAAGTCATTTTTGAAGAATTTAAAGGCACCGGCAATATGGAACTTTACCTGGACCGCAAGCTGACAGAGCGGCGCTGTTTCCCTGCCATCGACATCAACAAGTCCGGTACGCGCAAGGAAGAACTGCTGCTGCCTTCCGATACGCTCAGCCGCGTCTGGCTGCTGCGCAAGGTGCTGCAGCCACTCAACACGGTTGATGCCATGGAATTTTTACTTGAAAAAATGAATGATACGGATAATAATGAAGAGTTCCTTAATTCCATGAACAAGTAAATTTCGTTATTAGGAGTACAGCACAATGAAAAAAGGCATCCATCCCACTTTAAACAAAGCAACGGTGATCTGCGCCTGCGGCAATGCTTTTGAGACGCGCTCCACCAAAAAAGAAATCAGGGTTGAAATCTGCTCCGCCTGCCACGGTTTTTTTACCGGCAAGCAGAAGCTGATTGACGCTGCCGGCCGCGTGGAGAAGTTTAATAAGCGCTATGGCGCGCAGAAGTAAACAGCGGTCTTGCGCAGACACGGCACTACAGACGGGGGCGCACAGCACACCGGTATTTTAAGAAAACGGGATTTCAATAATCCCGTCTTTTCTTTTTTACAGCACACGAGGAATTCCCTTCATGTCAATTTTTGATAAACTCGAGGAAGTCATTCTCCGCTACAGGGAGATTGACGTTCAGTTGAGCGACCAGTCTGTGTTTCATGATATGAAGCGGTATCATGGGCTGACCAGCGAAAGGGCAAAATTAGCACCCATTGTTGAAGGCTATGAGCGTTTCAAGGAGATTTCCCGGCAGCTTGATGACAATAAAAAGCTTCTGAGTGACAGCGATGAGGAAATCAGGGAACTTGCCCGCGAGGAGATCGGCCCGCTCACCGAACAGAAAGAAAAGATAGAGCAGGAGCTGCAGGTGCTTCTGCTGCCGAAAGACCCGCGCAATGACAGGAATGTCATCCTTGAAATACGCGCCGGCACAGGCGGCGATGAGGCGGCGCTTTTTGTGTATGACCTTTTTCGCATGTATTCAAAATATGCCGAGTCCCGGGGCTGGCGGATTGAAATCATGAGCCAGAGCGTCACGGGGCTCAAAGGGTTC
>CAYNVA010000575.1:0-1710 GCA_964400575.1 uncultured Thermodesulfobacteriota bacterium
CTTCCAGGACACTAAAGAAGCCCATGGCGCTCCTCTCGGTGAAGAAGAAGTGCGGCTCACCAAGAAAGCCTACGGCTGGCCTGAAGACGCGCAGTTTCTGGTGACGGAAAACGTGCTCCAGCATATGCGAGAAGCCGGAGAGCGGGGAGCACAGCGTGAAGCTGACTGGAATAGCCTGTTTGCTTCGTACAAAAAAGCCTCTCCTGAGCTTACCGAACAATTTCTTGCGGCACTGCGGGGCGACCTGCCATCAGGCTGGGATAGTGCGATTCCCTCTTTTGCAGCGGACAGTAAACCCATTGCCACCCGCAGCGCGTCAGGGAAAGTGCTCACGGCGATAGCGCCGAAAGTGCCGTGGCTTTTCGGCGGCAGCGCTGATCTCGGCCCCTCAAACAACACCATACTTCCTGACAGCGAATATTTTGTAAAAGGCGCCTATACCAACCGCAATATCACCTGGGGAATCCGGGAGCATGCCATGTGCGGCTGCTCTTCGGGCATGGCGCTCCATGGCGGAATACGGCCCTATGCTGCCACCTTCTTTATTTTCAGCGACTATGCACGGCCCGCACTGCGTCTTGCTGCCATGATGAAGCTGCCCGTTATATATGTTATGACCCACGATTCAATAGGGCTCGGCGAAGACGGCCCCACCCATCAGCCCGTTGAACAGCTCGCCTCTTTGCGTGCCATGCCCGATATGTGCATCATCCGGCCGGCAGATGCCAATGAAACCGCATGGGCCTGGCGCGCGGCCATGGTGCGCACAAACGGTCCCACCATGCTGGTGCTTACCCGGCACAATGTGCCGGTTCTTGACCGGACAAACCGTGCCGGTGCAGAGAATCTTTTGCGGGGCGCCTACATTCTTTCACGGGAGCAGGCAGCTGCGCCCGACATTATCCTCATTGCTTCAGGCTCTGAAGTCCATCTCATCCTTGAGGCACAGCAGCGGCTCGCACGCGATAACATTAATGCGCGGGTGGTGAGCATGCCCAGCTGGGAGCTGTTCCGGGAACAGGAGCAGAGCTATCGTGATGGGGTTCTGCCGCATGCTGTGAAATCACGGCTGGCGGTTGAAGCAGGGGCGCCGCTGGGCTGGCGCGACTGGGTCGGAGACGGAGGGGATGTCATCGGTATCACGCGCTTCGGCGCAAGCGCGCCGGCGAACGAACTGTTCAGGCAGTACGGTTTTACGGTAGAGCATATTGTCGAGCGGTCAAAAAAGATTTTAACGTGACGCTTTTCGAAGCCCACAATATATGTTTTTCTTGATCGCTGGAATTCAGCCAAAAACAAAAGTCATTGATAAGACTCCGGGCCCTTGTCCTGCCTGCGGATTGCCGCAGGCCTGGCTCAAAAGGACAGACCACTATCTGAGCATTTTTTTTATTCCCCTGTTCCCGGTAAAGCGTGGAGAACCGTTTCTGGTGTGTGAAAATTGTGAGAGGCTGCAGTACCGGCAGGGGCAGGAAGATGACGCCGGCTTTCGGGAAGCCGCGAGCCGCTGCGCCTCGTGCGGCAGGGTCATGGAAAGATCATTTTCATTCTGTCCCTACTGCGGGAGAAAGGTGTGAATTTTAGAATAGCGGCCGGTTACGCTTTTTTGCGCTGGGCAAAGGCTGCAAAACACCAGGTACAGAGGATACGCGGCAGTGTTTTGGGATACGCAACTTTTTCCTTCCCCAGCCCCCAGTCGACGACATCCTC